>DASVFK010000279.1:0-2827 GCA_036380095.1 Candidatus Angelobacter sp.
ACCGGTTACTTCATCAGACCAGATTTCTACGCAGAAGATCTGGATGGTGATTCTGGCTTCGTCGGTCGGAACGATGATCGAATGGTACGACTTCTATATCTTCGGTAGCCTTGCGGTCGTGCTCTCGCAAAAATTCTACCCGTCCGGAAACAATACGTTTGCCCTGATCGCTTACCTTTCGACATTCGCCATCGGATTCATGGTGCGGCCGTTCGGTGCATTGTTTTTCGGAAGGATTGGCGACCTGGTGGGGCGCAAGTATGCCTTCCTGGTGACGCTCACCATCATGGGCTTTGGCACCTTTCTTATCGGCCTGATGCCGACATACGCCCAGGCCGGCTGGTTTGCGCCCATCGCCCTGATCGGGATCCGCGTGTTTCAAGGGCTGGCATTGGGCGGCGAGTACGGTGGAGCGGCAATTTATGTAGCTGAGCACGTGCCCGACGATCAACGCGGTTACTGGACGAGCTACATCCAGATCACGGCGACCCTGGGGCTGTTCTTTTCTGTGATCACGGTGGTGGTCCTCCAGTTCTACATGACGCCTGCCAACTTCCAGGCTTATGGCTGGCGCATCCCGTTCTTGCTTTCCATCATCCTGGTCATGATCTCGCTTTACATTCGTCTTAAGATGGCGGAATCGCCCATCTTTACGCAGATCAAGAGCACCGGCATGAGTTCCGCCCAGCCGCTGAAGGACGCGTTCACGCAGTGGCCCAACTTCAAGCTGGTCCTGATCTCATTGCTGGGCGCGACTGCCGGGCAGGGAGTGGTCTGGTACACGGGACAGTACTACGCTCTGTTCTACCTGCAGTCGATTCTGAAGGTGAATCTGCGCACTGGTTTCATCATTGTGGCTCTGGCCATGTTGTTCGGCATGCCGTTTTTCACCCTCTTTGGGTGGCTTTCTGACAAGATCGGCCGCAAGAAGATCATCATGGCGGGCTGCCTGCTGGCCGTGATCACCTATTACCCTCTCTATCACGCCATGGAAGCTGCTGCCGGCAACAATGTGAAGACCTTCAAGTCCACGCAGAACCCCGTGACCAAAGCATGGACCTTGACGCCTTTGACCACTGATCCCAACGACCCGACCAAGTTTGTTCCGGCCAAAGAGGCGGCCAATCCAAACGTTCCTCTGTTGGTCCTGTTGGTGTTCATCCAGGTGATTTACGTAACCATGGTGTACGGGCCGATTGCGGCGTACCTGGTAGAGGCGTTCCCGGCAAAGATAAGGTACTCATCGTTCTCGTTGCCGTATCACATAGGCAACGGGGTGTTTGGCGGATTGGTGCCGATCGTGGGTCTCTCCATGTGTGCCGCCACCGGCAATATTTACGCCGGACTGTGGTACCCAATGGCCGTTGCCACGATGACCTTCATTGTTGGATCGCTACTGCTGAAGGAAACCGTGCATGTGAAGATCTGGACGGAGGCAGCTGCCACCGCCAAAGCCACCAAATAGCCCTTTGCCCACACCCCAAAACGCCGACAGCAGGCGTTTTGGGGAGCCCGCGCTTGCGCAGTAAGTGCGGCAGAGGTGTAGGATAGTGCTGATTCGAACGAACGGGTGGCGGGAGCAATCCGCCACCCGCGTCATCGTTGTGGCTCCCCGCCCCGCAAGAGCCCTTTCGAGTTCGAACGAAGCTCGAAGTCGAAAAAATGAAGAGGTCAATACCATGGCTGACTCTCGCTTGACCAAGTCGCAAGAGCAGGAAACCGATCTCACAGAAGCCCACATTGCAGTCCACTGGAGAGAAGAGCAGTACTACTACCCCAACGCCAAATTCATCGGACAAGCCTACCTCAGCGATCCCGCGGTGAATGACCGATTCGGCGAAAAGAACTTCCCCGAGTGTTACCGCGAATACGCCGACCTGCTGAGTTGGGACCATTATTGGCACACCACGCTCGATACCAGCGACGCGCCGTTCTGGAAGTGGTTTGTCGGCGGCAAGCTGAACGTTTCCTATAACTGCGTGGACCGTCATCTGGACCGATATAAGAACAAAGCGGCCTTCATTTTTGTCAGCGAAATGGAAGACGATCCGCCGGTGGCCATCACCTACCAGGACCTTTATTACCGGGTGAATGAAATGGCCGCGCTGCTGCGTGATTTTTGCGGGTTGAAGACCGGGGACCGCGTGACCATCCACATGCCGGTGGTGCCTGAGCTCCCCGTCACCATGCTGGCCTGCGCCCGGCTTGGGTTGGTTCACTCTGTGGTGTTTGGCGGATTCAGCGGCGAGGCTTGCGGCATGCGCGCCGCCGATTCAGGCAGCAAAGTACTGGTCACCATTGA
Source organism: Candidatus Angelobacter sp. (assembly GCA_036380095.1). Classification (GTDB taxonomy): domain Bacteria; phylum Acidobacteriota; class Terriglobia; order Terriglobales; family Acidobacteriaceae; genus Angelobacter. The sequence continues at coordinate 2,303 of DASVFK010000279.1, forward strand.
CGGCTACTATCGCAGCGGCAACATGACTGACCACAAAGAAAAAGCCGACCACTCGGTGGAGATCGCACAGAAGGAAGGACAGAAAGTTGAAAAAGTCCTGGTATGGCGGCGCGAAGCAGGAAAATATCACTCCGCCAAGCCGATGGTTCAGGGCCGCGATTTCTTCGTGGACGAGGTGCTCAAGAAGTATCACGGGCAGATCGTCGCTCCCGTTTCCATGTCTTCCGAGGCGCCGCTTTTTCTCATGTACACCAGCGGTACCACCGGCCGCCCCAAAGGTTGCCAGCACGGAACCGGCGGTTACCTGGCTTACGTGGCCGGGACTTCCAAGTACATCCAGGACATTCATCCCGAGGACGTGTACTGGTGCATGGCCGACATCGGCTGGATCACCGGGCATTCCTACATTGTGTACGGGCCGCTGGCGCTGGCCGCAACGAGCGTCCTTTATGAAGGCGTGCCCAACTATCCTGATGCAGGCCGCCCCTGGCGTGTGGCCAAGCGGCTGGATGTGAACATCTTCCA
>DASVFK010000280.1:0-4106 GCA_036380095.1 Candidatus Angelobacter sp.
CCATCCATCAGCGGCTCGCCGGCGCGGACGCGCTCGCCTTCCTGCACGTTGATGTGGACGCCCTTGGGCACGGAGTATTCTTTCTCCGTACCGTTGTCCGCGACCACGTAGACCCTGCGCTGGCCCTTGGCGACTTCGCCGAACTTCACCATGCCATCGATTTCGCTGATGATGGCGGTTTCGCGCGGCTTGCGGGCCTCAAACAGCTCGACCACGCGCGGCAGACCACCGGTGATGTCCTTGGTCTTGGTGGTTTCGCGCGGGATCTTGGCCAGCACGTCGCCGGGATGGACTTCATCGCCATCCTGGACCATCAGGTGCGCGCGCGACGGCATGAGATAGCGCCGCGTGGTCTTGCCCTTGATGATGATGGCCGGCTGGCGCTTCTCGTCGGGCGATTCCGCCACCACGTGACGCGAGAGGCCGGTGACTTCGTCCACTTCTTCGTGCAGCGTGACGCCTTCCTGCAGGTCCTTGAACTGGATGGTTCCGCCGATTTCGGTGAGGATGGCGAAGGTGTACGGGTCCCACTCGCCCATGACCTGGCCGATCGAGACCATCTGGCCATCCTGGACCTTCAATTTGGCGCCGTAAACGATGGAGTACCGTTCTTTTTCGCGGCCCTTGTCGTCAACCACGGCGATGGAGCCGGCGCGGTTCATCACCACCAGGTCGCCGGTCTTGGCCTTGACGGTCTGGAGATTGATGAAGCGCACCATGCCGCTACTGCGCGCTTCCAGGCGCGACTGTTCGGACACTCGTGATGCCGTGCCGCCGATGTGGAAGGTGCGCATGGTGAGCTGCGTTCCCGGCTCACCGATGGACTGCGCCGCGATCACGCCGGTGGCTTCGCCCAGCTCCACCATGCGGCCGGAAGCCAGGTTGCGGCCATAGCACATGATGCAGACGCCACGCTTGGATTCGCAGGTGAGCACGGAACGGATCTTCACCCGCTCGATGCCCGCGGCCTGGATGGCCGAAGCCAGCTCTTCCGTGATTTCCTGGTTTACGTCCACGATCACGCTGCCTTCGTAGTCCTTGATCTTCTCGAGCGACACGCGGCCGACGATGCGGTCGCGCAGCGGCTCGATGATGTCGCCGGCTTCCACGATGGAACCCACGTAGATGCCGTCCACGGTGCCGCAGTCCTGCTCACTGATGATCACGTCCTGGGCCACGTCCACCAGGCGGCGGGTGAGGTAGCCGGAGTCAGCGGTCTTGAGCGCCGTATCGGCCAGACCCTTGCGTGCGCCGTGCGTGGAGACGAAATATTCCAGCACCGTCAGACCTTCACGGAAGTTGGCCGTGATGGGGGTCTCGATGATTTCGCCCGAAGGCTTGGCCATCAAACCGCGCATGCCGGAGAGCTGGCGGATCTGCTGTTTCGATCCGCGAGCACCGGAATCTGCCATGACGAAGATCGGGTTCATTGACCCGGCCTTGTCCAGCTCCTGCATGTTGTTGAACATCTCGTCCGCGACCTTTTCTGTCACGTTGGACCAGATTTCAACCACCTTGTTGTAGCGTTCGCCGTTGGTGATGGCGCCGTCAAGGTATTGCTGTTGCACGCTGATGACCTGTTTTTCCGCCTCGCTGACCAGTTCTTTCTTGTCTTCCGGAATCACCATGTCATCAATGCCGATGGAGAGGCCGGCCTTGGTGGCATAGCGGAAACCGATTTCCTTGACTTCATCGAGCATGGTAACCGTGGTTTCCAAGCCGAAGCGCAGATATGTGTAGTTCACCAACTGGCCGATACCTTTCTTCTTGAGCAGGCCGTTGATGAAAGGCATGTCTTCCGGCAGGTGGTCGTTCAGAATCGCGCGGCCCACCGTGGTGCTGATGAACTGGCGCTCGAACTTTACCGGCTCAGTGTGCACGATGTCCTGATCGTCATAGGCCTGGGTCAGGTCCATGACTTCGCCGGTGTAGCGCAGGCGGATGGGAGTGAGCGTTTCCACTTCGCCCATCTCGAGAGCGAGCAGCACTTCGTCAGTGTTGGCGAAGGCGCGGCCTTCACCCTTGGCGCCCGGTTTGGCCTTGGTGAGGTAATAGAGACCAAGCACCATGTCCTGCGTGGGCACGGTGATCGGCTGGCCCGAGGCCGGCGAGAGGATGTTGTGTGATGACAGCATCAACACGCTGGCTTCAACCTGGGCTTCCGGCGAAAGCGGGATGTGGACCGCCATCTGGTCGCCGTCAAAGTCGGCGTTGAAAGCCGTGCAAACCAGCGGATGGATCTTGATGGCCTTGCCTTCCACCAGCACCGGCTCGAATGCCTGGATGCCCAGGCGGTGCAGCGTGGGAGCGCGGTTCAGCAACACCGGATGGTCTTTGATGACCTCTTCCAGGATGTCCCACACGATAGGCTCCTGCTGCTCCACCATTTCCTTGGCTTGCTTGATGGTGGTGCAGTGCCCGGTCTGCTCCAGCCGGTGGTAGATAAAGGGCTTGAACAGCTCGAGCGCCATCTTCTTGGGCAGGCCGCACTGGTGCAGTTTGAGTTCCGGTCCCACGACGATCACGGAGCGACCGGAGTAGTCCACGCGCTTGCCGAGCAGGTTCTGGCGGAAGCGTCCTTGCTTGCCCTTGAGCGTATCGGAAAGCGACTTGAGCGGGCGGTTGTTGGCGCCACGCAGCACGCGCCCGCGACGGCCGTTATCGAACAGCGCGTCGACGGATTCCTGCAGCATGCGCTTTTCATTGCGCACGATGACTTCCGGCGCATGCAGGTCCATGAGCTTCTTGAGACGGTTGTTGCGGTTGATGACGCGGCGATACAGATCGTTAAGATCTGAGGTTGCAAAACGACCGCCATCGAGCGGAACCAGCGGGCGAAGCTCCGGCGGGATCACCGGGATCACGTCCAGGATCATCCAGTTGGGCTTGTTGCCGCTCTTGCGGAACGCTTCCACAACCTTGAGGCGCTTGGCGTACTTGAGCCGCTTCTGCAGCGAGGTCTCATTCTTCATGCGCTCGCGCAGGTCAACGGAGAGCTCTTCCACGTCAACCCGCTTGAGCAGCTCCTTGATGGCTTCCGCGCCCATCATGGCTTTGAAGCCGGTGGCGCGGAACTGCTGGTCGAGCTCGCGGAACCGCTGCTCTTCCTTGATGACCTCGCGGTCTTTCACCGGGGCCTCACCCGGGTCGACGGTTACGTAAGACTCGAAGTAGAGGATGGACTCGAGGTCACGCAGGGAAATATCGAGCAGGTGGCCGATGCGCGAAGGCAGGCCTTTGAAGAACCATACGTGCGAGCAGGGTGAGGCGAGCTCGATGTGTCCCAGACGCTCGCGGCGCACTTTGCTCAACGTGACCTCGACGCCGCACTTGTCGCAGATCACGCCGCGGTGCTTCATCCGCTTGTACTTGCCGCACAGGCACTCCCAGTCCGTGACCGGGCCGAAAATACGCGCGCAGAAAAGGCCGTCGCGCTCGGGCTTGAAGGTGCGGTAGTTGATGGTCTCCGGCTTGGTCACTTCGCCGTGAGACCAGCTGCGGATCTTTTCCGGTGAAGCCAGGCTGATGCGGATGGAATCAAAGTCGGCGATCGCGGTTCCCAGATCAAATGGACTTGAACGATACAAGGTGTCCTCCTGCGGCTTTTACGCCGCCGCGGCGGCTCCCGGTTCTCCTGATTCTTCTTTCGCGCCTCAACCCCAGCCGGTGAGCGTTCTGGAGTTGAGACGGGGCCAGCCGGGTGTTAGTCGGCCGCCGCGGCGACCTGCTTGCGGCCCGCTTCAATACTCTTGATCAGCTCCACATCCAGGCAAAGCGATTGCAATTCGCGGATCAGCACGTTGAAAGACTCAGGCACGCCGGGTTCAATGGCTGCCTCGCCCTTCACAATGGCCTCATAGATCTTGGTGCGGCCATAGACGTCGTCTGACTTCGCTGTGAGCAACTCCTGCAGGATGTACGCCGCGCCATAAGCTTCCAGCGCCCACACTTCCATTTCTCCGAAGCGCTGCCCGCCGAACTGCGCCTTGCCGCCCAGCGGCTGCTGGGTGATCAGCGAGTACGGACCAATGGAGCGTGCGTGAATCTTATCGTCCACAAGATGCGACAGCTTCAACATGTAAATGTAGCCAACGGTGACCGGCTGC
>DASVFK010000281.1:0-6397 GCA_036380095.1 Candidatus Angelobacter sp.
CAGGTAATTGGCTTCTTCCTGGTTGGCCACCAGATTGGGGACTCCTTCCAGCAGAAAGTCCATATTGTCTGTGCCCACAAACGCGTCCGTGGTCAGCGTATTGGCGCCGAGCTGCTGCACCGGCTGCAACAGGCGGGTCACCTGTTCCACCAGGTCTTTGCGCCCGCCCAGTGAAAAGCCCGTGGTCTTGCCTGTACCCTCGTCCCAGGTCAGCATGGCCACCGTGTTGTCCAATTCGTTTTGATGCGCGCGCGTATACGCCAATGAGCCCACGTTGATTTCTTCTTCTCCGGTAAACAACGCGAAACGGATGGTGCGTCGCGGCTGCGGGCCCGCCGCCTTGATCGAGCGTAGCGCTTCGATCACCAGCGCGGCGTTGCAGCCGTTGTCGAGCGCGCCTGTGCCCAACTCCCAAGAGTCCAGGTGCGCGCCGATCACCACAAACTCGTTGGGTTTTTCCCGTCCGCGTATCTCCGCAATCACATTCTGCGCTGTGATCGGGCCGCCAACTCGGTTAGGAATGGAGTACTTCATCCGCACCGGCTTGCCCTGGGTCAGAAGCCGGGCCACGCGCTCGCCGTCTTCGCGCGCCACCAGGAACTGCGTGAAGTTCACGATGTGGTCATTGAAGCTGCCGACGTGACGGTAGAGCAAATCCTGTTCGCGCGTGGAGATGAACGCCACAGCCACGGCTCCCGCTTTCTTCGCCGCATTGATCAGGCCTGTTTGTTTGAGATACTCCTCGAACAAGTCGTCCCAGGTCTTCATGGTGTGCGAGTGGACCAGGGTGATGGCTCCCTTGAGGCCCGTGGCCTTGGCAAATTCCTCATCCGTCCCCATGCCCACATCCACCACGGGCACACCGTTCGCCGGGGACGCAGAAGGCGCGGTCCAGGTAAGAGACACGGCCCGCACGCGGAACTCTACCGGGCTTACCACCTCCACTTGCGTGTTGCCTTCCGTCCACGATGCGGCAAGTTGCGCCGGTTCGGTGTGGATGTTCTCGCCACCAGCCGCCTTGAACGCAGCGAGCCCCCATTGCACCGCGCGGTCCATCGCTGGAGTGCCGGGAATGCGGCCGCCAACCTCGTCAGTGAGCGCGCGCAGGTTCTTTTCGAGCGTTGTGGATTGCTGGGCCTCCTGGAGCAGTTTGTCCGTGGGGCTTTGCGCCGGCGCGCAGGCACACCAGAACGCCAGCAACGGCAGGAAGATGAACTTTCTCATGCGAGCGATTAGAAATCAATCTGGAGAAAAGGAAAAGTGCGATCTTCAAGCATGAGCGATCAGCGCGCTTGCGCTGCCGTAATCCGGCGCAGCAGTTCGCTGGTTTCCGGCATCCCGCCTTCTTTTTTGTAGCTGAAGATGCTCGTGCCGTCCACAAGAACTGACATTTCTCCGTTGCTGCCGGTCTTGATTTTTGCGCGAACTCCAAGCTCACGCTCAGCAGCCTCGCGCAGGCTCACGGCCGCGCGGCGCAGATTCAATCAAAAGAAGCAGCGTTTGATTTCAAGGTGCATAGTGCATTCTCCATTCAAGTTATGTCGGCAGTTTCTGCGTCGCCGGCGGCGGTTGATCGCCCCGCGCGTTCAACAGACGCATCGTCTCCAGAACCACGTCGCCCGCAATCTGCAAGCTCTTGGGACTGAGCTTATCCAGCGTGTCCTCGGTGGTGTGGTGGAAGGCGTTGTTGTAGCCGTAGTCCAGGTCCACGATATCGGCCACGGGAACGCCGAACCGGGCGAACGACATGTGATCGTCACCCACGGATGATTGAATGGAGAAGAAATATGATTGGTAACCCAGGCGTTGCGCCGCCTGATAGACCAGGTCTTCCAGCCAAGGCGTCGAGTTTTTGTCTCGCCAGACGTCCAGGTCTTTGTCGCCGATCATGTCCGCCAGCAGAAACGCCTTGATCTTCTTGTTGGTGCCGTCTTGCTGCCATTTTTCAGAGAGGTGCCTGCTGCCAAACAAACTGTGCTCATCGCTCCACCTGAGGTCGCCGGGGGTTGCTGAAGGGATGGATTCTTCTCCATCCAGGAAAGCCAGCCACACGCTGTAGCCTTCCAGCTTCTTGCCGCGCAGTTGATCGGCGATGGCCAGCAGCAGCGCGGTCGAGGAGGCGCCGTCGTTGGCCCCAATGAAATTCGTGTTGCGCAGCGGGTAGTTGGTATCAATATGCGAACCCAGCACGATGATCCCGTCCTTGCTCCCGGGAAACTTGGCCACGATGTTGCGCATGGGGACCTTGCCCGCGGGCGTCTCCGCCACGAACTCGTCGTCTTCCACCTGGTCATTCTTCAGTTTGGCGTGCAGGTATTCGCCCAGCTTCTGCTGCCCTTTGCTGCCGTCCCAGCGTGGACCGAAAGCGATGATCTCCTTCACATATTGCCAGGCGCGGTTCTGGTCAATGTGAAGAGAGGGCCCGGCCGGCTTTAGCTCGGCGGAGGGCTGTGCTGGTGTTGGCGAAGGTGCGGCCTCGTTGGCTGCGGCCGCTGTCTTGTCCTTTGCACATCCCAAAGTGGCGGCCAACAGCAACAGGCATAGAAAGCTGCTACGGCGTAGAAAATCGATCACGCTTGCGCTCCTGGGGCAAGGCATCCGACAGGGCTCCGTCCGCAGACCTTCGCGGGCAAGCCGGGCCCGGTTCGCTGTTCAGTCTAAATTATTGGCCTTGTTGTTCGCTTTTCTCTCTGCGCTTCCGCCGCTGCGTGGGATGCACTAGCCACACGATGCCGATGCTTAGCAGATACAGCAGAATCATGGGAGCGGCATAAATGCTCATGTTCATGATGTCCGTGGTCGGTGTCAATATCGCAGCAAATACAAAAAAGACCAGTACCGCGCCACGAATGTGTTTGAACAGAAATTTGGCGTTCACCACACCCATCAGTCCGGCAAAACCCAGCACAATGGGCAGCTCAAAGATCAGGGCCAGTCCCAGAAGAATGGTCAGAAACAGGTCCGTGTACTCGGTGATGGTTATGTTGGCCCGCATGCCCGCTTGCGCGCCCGTGCTGATCAGGAAGTCCAGCGCCACGGGAAATACCACTTTGTACCCGAACAGGCCCCCGCCCAGGAACAGTCCTACGGAAAGAAACAGGAAGGGCAGGACGTAGCGCTTCTCCTTGCGGTAAAGGCCGGGCGAGATGAACATCCACACCTGGTACAGAAGAAAAGGACAGGCAATGAAGATGCCGGTGATCAAAGCCAGCTTCAGGGAGAGGTTGAACGGGTCCGTGGGGTTCAGGTAAGAGAGCTCGGTGGGCAGCTTATTCTTGGCCAGCGCCTGCTCCACAGGCTTCCTCATCAGGGCGTAAATCTCCTGCCACTTGTACCAGGAGACGCCAAAACAAACGGCTACAGCCGCCACTGAGGTCAGGACTCGCTTGCGCAGTTCTTCCAGATGCTGCAGCAGGCCCATGGAGCCTCTCTGCAATTCATCTTCTTCCCTGCTTGCGGGGTCTGCTACCAGTTCAGGCATCGTAATCCTGGGGGACGGTGTTCTTGATGCGCTCCGTCAATCGGTTCAGGGCGCCACTCAGCGAAAGGTCTTCTTCCGAGGGAAGCTTGGGAAGGGCGGCTTCAAGGTGCTTGCGCGGGTCCACGTCCTCAAGTTCGAGTTTGCGGATCTCCTGGTGGATCTGGCTCTGGAAATCGTTGCTGGCCTTCTTGAATTCCGCCACAAATTTGCCCAACTGGCGGGCGATTTCCGGTAACCGTTTTGGCCCAAACAGCATAAAGGCCAGGATCACCAGAAAGACCATTTCTGTAAAACCGAGATTCATAGCCGGATGGACACATCATAACCCAATCAGAGTAAAAAAACGGCGTCCATTTTGATTAGTTTTTCCAATCCGGATAACGAAAACCTCTGCACCCCGTCAAGGGATAGAGGCATCTTAAGGGTACGAAAGGCCTGCAAGCCGGATGGAGCCGGGGCGCGGACGTTACCAACGGGTTAAGTAAGGTGAAAACCCGGCTCGGGAGCCGAAACGCGATGATGCTATACTGGCACCAGGGTCCTGCAAAAAGGCCAGTCAAGTTCAGCAACCAAGGAAGATTCATGTCTGGTGGTTCACGTCGCTCACTCTTTTTTGTTCTCCTCGTAGTCTTAATCTGCGGTTTTCTAGGCGCCGGCTTCCAGCGCAGCGTCAGCGCTGCCGGCAGCGCGGGGGACAGGGACGTCCAGGACAGTCTGCGCCAATTCTCCGAAATCTATAATCTGGTGGAGCAGAATTACGCCGAGCCGGTCAACGCCGACAAGGCGATCTACAACGGCGCAATCCCGGGTATGCTGCACGTCCTGGACCCGCACTCCAACTTCTTTGATCCCAAATCGTATTCCCTGCTGCGTGAAGAGCAGAGCGGCAAGTATTACGGCGTGGGCATGCAGATCGCCCCGCGCAATAACAAGATCATCGTGGTGGCGCCGTTTGGCGGCACTCCGGCCTATCGCGCCGGCCTGCGCCCCGGCGACGTGATTCTCTCCGTGGACGCCAAGCCCACGGACAATTTGAGCGTGAGCGAAGTCGCGGAAATGCTGAAGGGCCCCAAGGGCACCAACGTGCGGATCACCATCCTGCGTGAAGGCGCGGAGAAGCCGCTGGACTTCAACGTGGTGCGCGACGAAATCCCACGCAACAGCGTGGACCTGAAGTTCTTCATCCGGCCCGGCGTGGGATACATGCACATCACGGCCTTCAATGAGACCACCGAGCAGGAAGTGGAAGACGCGTTGCAGCACTTTGGCGATCTCAAGGGCCTGGTGCTTGACTTGCGCGGCAATCCCGGCGGCCTGCTGAATGAAGGCGTAGGCGTGGCAGACAAGTTCCTGAAGAAAGGCCAAACCATCGTCTCGCATCGCGGACGCAGTTCGCCGGAAAAGATCTATCGCGCCGCCCGCGGCAACGCCGGCAAGGACTATCCGCTGGTGATCCTGGTGAACCGCGGCACGGCTTCCGCCGCCGAGATCGTCTCCGGCGCCATTCAGGACCACGATCGCGGCCTGATTGTGGGCGAGGTTACTTTCGGCAAGGGGCTGGTGCAGACCGTGTATCCGCTTTCTGAGAACACCGGCCTGGCGCTGACCACCGCCAAGTACTACACGCCCAGCGGCCGCCTGATCCAGCGCGATTACAACGGAGTGTCACTGTACGACTACTACTACGCTCGCGCCCAGGAAGATAATCCGAACTCCAATGCCAATACCGCGTCCACCTCGAAAGAGGTGAAACTGACGGACAGCGGACGCACCATGTTCGGCGGCGGCGGCATCACCCCGGACGTGAAAGTCGCGTCGTTCAAGGCCACCAAGTTCGAGGATTCGCTGCTGATCAAGTACGCCTTCTTCAACTTTGCCCGGCACTATCTAACCGGACGCCATGTGGACAAGAATTTTGAGGTCACTGAGGCCGTCATGCAGGACTTCCGCAAGTTCCTCGACTCGCAGAAGGTCCCGTATACCGAAGCGGAAATCCACGAAGGCATCGACTGGATCAAATCCAACATCAAGGCTGAGATCTTCATATCTGAATTCGGACAGGAAGAAGGCCTGAAAGTGCGGGCGGAAAACGATCCTCAGGTGCTAGCTGCTCTCAACCAGCTTTCTAAAGCCAAAGAGCTGGCAGAGAACGCCCGCAAGGTGATTGCCCAACGGGCTGCTGCATCGCAATCGAGATAACAGGTAACACAAGTCACTCAAGGCCCGCTCAACGGCGGGCCTTTTTCTTGAATTATTCAAGCGTCTTCCGCGCTTATGCGGTTTTTCTCGATCGTTGCTTTACCTCGGCAAACAGGCTGATCATCTCGCGATTGAAAGCGGCCAAATCCGCGGGCTTGCGGCTGCTTACCCAGTTGTCGTCGCGCAGCACTTCGCGGTCTTCCCACTTTGCCCCGCTGTTGCGCAGGTCGTCCTGCAGCGTGGGCCAACTGGTCAGGACGCGTCCCAGGGTGAGCCCCGCGGAGACCAGCAGCCAGGGCCCGTGGCAGATCACGGCGATCGGCTTGCCCGCGCGGTCGATCACGCGGACAAAGTCCTGGGCCTTCTTCTCGATGCGTAAGGCATCGGCGTTGATTACGCCGCCGGGAAGCAGCACGGCATCGAAGTCGGCGGGATTGGCCCGGTCGAGCGCCAGGTCCACGGGAATCTGGTCCGCCTTGTCATAGTGCTTGAACCCCTGGATCTTGCCTGGCTTGGGCGCAATCACCTTCACTTCCGCCCCGGCGCTTTCCAGCGCCTTCTTGGGCTCGAGCAACTCCACCTGCTCCACTCCGTCCGTGGCGATCACGGCAACTTTGAGTCCGGACAATTGCTTCTCTGCCATGGTTGTTCTCCTCGCCATTAAGATGCCGCTCAAAGAAGAAGGGTGAAGCTCCCCGCTGACGAGAGCTTCACCCG
>DASVFK010000282.1:0-8647 GCA_036380095.1 Candidatus Angelobacter sp.
AACTTTCAGTTTCGCCGGCGACGCCTCCGATCACCGATCAGTCGTCCGGCGCAAGCTTGAGCACATTGGGGACTGCTGCTTAGTTTGAACGTAGTATTTGCAGCATGGTTTCTCGATTTCAAGTGTTTTGTAGGGCACCGCGCATTTTGGCAGCAGGCGAGTGCGAGTGCTAGAGCCGGATCGTAGTGGATATACCTTAAGCTCTGCTTCCGCTTCTGTTGATTGCCTGGAACACAGTGAGCGCGGATAGACGAAGACAGCCGGGCGGTCGCAGTCCTACTGCTTCGCCAGCCAGGCAGCGATTTTCTCCAGCGCGGCGGGAGCCACGGTTTCTTCAATCTGCGCGTATTCGTTGGGAGAGCCGGTCTTGGCGGTCTGAAAGAGATGGTTCAGGCCGGGCATCTCCACGACTTCAAAGTGCTTGTTGCCGCCCTCTTCCAGCGCTTTGCGAATTGCCGGGAGGTTTTGTGCCGGCGGGACCTGCAGGTCTTTTTCGCCATTGATGACCAGGACCGGGCACTTGATCTTGCGCAGTGCAGGAGCGGGGTCGTAAGCGAGGAAATAGCGCATCCAGGGCGAGTTGAGCCTCTGCAGGGTGGCGCCGGCCTGGCCCTCAGTTACTTCTGCGCCAAGTTTTTCGCGCAGCTTCTTCTCCAGCGCCGCGTTGTCTCCGCCTTTGTCCTGGCGCACCAGCGCCAGCAGCTCGCGCTGCTGTGTGGTGGCTTTTTCTGCCGCTTCATGCGTGCCGCCGCCAGCCTCAGTAATCAGGCGCGTCTGCTCGGGGATGATCTGGTCGCCCGGAACGCCGGGGCCGGCCATCATCACGACAAAGGCCACGTCAGGATTGCGTGCGGCCACCATGGGGGCGATCAGACCGCCTTCACTGTGGCCTACCAGACCGATCTTACGTGGGTTGATCTCCGGGCGGGACTTCAAGAACACGATGCCCGCCTCGGCGTCCGTGGCGAAATCAGCCGTGGTGGCTGAAGCAAAATTGCCGGTGGATTTGGCAAAGCCACGATCGTCTGCGCGCAGCACGGCGAAGCCATGGCGTGTGAGGTAATCGGCCAGCACCAGGAACGGACGATGTCCAAAGACCTCCTCGTTGCGGTCTTGCGCGCCGGAACCGGTGATCAATAGCACTGCAGGAAACGGCCCCGTGCCCTGCGGCAGGGTGAGCGTGGCGGCCAGCGTCACGCCCGTTGCCGACTTGTTCTCGTACGAGACTTCCACTTCGCGGTAAGGGTAGGGCTTCACCGGATCTTGCGGCCGCTTGCGTGGAGCCAGCTCCTTGGCCAGGTCCTTGTCGCTGGCCTTCTTGAGCACCAGCGGAAGCGGCGCGCCTTGCGTCCATGTGCCTTCGATGGTGGTGAGGTCTTTATCGAGCGTGCCGCTGAAGACGCCGTTGACCTGCTTGAGTTCAATACGGACTTTTTGTCCTTCGCGGACAATGCTGCTGGCGGGCATGGCCAGCGCGCCCTGGTCCAGGCTGTCGAGCGTGGCGTTAAGACCCGCAGGCGTGCTGGTGATGTGGAACACCAGGCGCAGCTTGGCCCCGCCCGCCTCCAACGTTCCCAGCCATGCGCCATCAATATCAGAAGGTTTGACCGCGCGCCTGAGGTTCAGCGCCATGGGCTGGCCCTGCGACCAGGTGCCTTCAATCAGGGTGGCATCGGCGTTGACCTTGCCTTCATACGTGCCCCGGATGGGCGCGGAAGCAAAAGTGAGCTTTGAATCTTTGAATGAGATGGAGGTAATGGGGATGCCGTTGGCGCCCTGGTCCAGGCTATCGAGCGTGGCGCTATAGCTGCCGTCCGCGGCTTTACTGACGTGCAGGACCAGGTGCAACTTGGCCACGCCGGCATCGAGGGTGCCTTGCCAGTCGCCGGCGATGTCTGCCGCGGTTTTTTGTCCAGCCTGCGCCGCAGCCGGGAGAATGGCGAGCGATGACAAGCAAATGGTGACCAGAGCTTTAACGAGTGCGCGCACTTCTGCTGTTCCTCCCCTTCAGCAACAATGTACAACGAAGTTAAAATTGCTGCGCACTAATAATGATGACCGTCGGAGGTCTTCTTCGAGAATGTGACCGTACTCCCTCCCCCCAGGCATCCGATCTTTTGCTTTTCTCCGCGCCTCCATGTCTCCGTGGCGGATTTTGGTTTTAGGTGTGCCTGTTCCCCAAAAACTGAAGGCCGGCTTTTGCCGGCCTCGGGATACCAAGTGAATGAGTTGCGGGCTATTTCTTGGGAGCGATTGTGTCTTTGACAGCTTTGGCCACGCGGAATTTCACCACGGTCTTGGCGGCGATCTTAATTGGTTCGCCGGTCTGAGGATTGCGTCCCATACGGGCCTTGCGGTTGGATTTCACCAAACGGCCCAGGCCAGGAATGATGAACACGCCGTTCTTCTTCGTTTCCTTGATTGCCGTGTCTGCCAGGTGTTCCAGGAACGCAGCGGCAGTCTTGTTGTTCGTCTCCAGTTTCTCGGCCATGTGGCGAACGAGCTGGGTCTTGGTCATGCCTGATGCCATCTTTCCTCCTTGAAAGGTGCGTCGTATGCGCACTCAACCGTATATTACATATCCGCGCGCATCATGCAAAGCGTCTGAGCCAGATTTTATGCGGTTTTTTTCACTTAATCTGTGGAAAACCGGCGTGAATAGAGGTTCCGGTCACAGGGGCAGCGTGGAACCCCGCCCTTTACGGCCATTCCCGCCCGTAAAAGCTGAGCACCGCGTCGCCCTGCTGCAGCTTGCGGCGGCGGCGCAGCGAGCCGAAACTCTCGCCCGGATCAAAGTGCTTGTCATGCTCGGCGATGACAACGCTCTGCGGCCTGAGCAGCCGCGACTCGGCCAGCAAACCGAGAGTCCGCTCATAATCGGCCATCTGGCGATAGGGCGGGTCCAGGAAGCAGAAGTCGCAGACCACGTCTTGTGCCTCCAGCAGGCGGATGGCCGCTGCCGCCTCGCGCTCCAGGATCTCAAATCCCTCTTCGATCTTGAGGCCGGCCAGGTTCTTGCGGATGGTCTGGGCCGCGCGCCGGGACGATTCAGCGAAGTACACCATCCTGGCGCCCCGGCTGAGCGCCTCAATCCCCACGGCGCCGCTTCCGGCAAAGAGGTCAAGCCAGACCGAGTCCGGGACTGATGCGGCCACCACGTTGAACAGCGTTTCCCGCAAGCGGTCAGAGGTTGGCCGCGTGGCCATTCCTTCCGGCGCCGCCAGCCGCCGGCTGCGGTATTTGCCCGCGATCACCCTCATGCCTACCCAAGTTTCCTGTCTGACATCTAATCCAGTGTATAGAATCAGCACAGCGGAGGATGCACGCGCCAACATGAGAAGCTGGTCAGTCTTTGCGGGAAGATTCTGGGGTGTGGAGTTTCGCATCCACCTGGCTTTCTTTTTCCTGCTGATGTTTGTGCTGCTGGTAAAAGCCGGCGAGCAAGGCCCGTGGGCGCTGGCGCGCGGCGTGGGTCTTACGGCGCTGGTACTGCTGGCGGTGCTATTGCACGAAGCAGGCCACGTGCTGGCCGCGGCCCGCGCCGGGATGCCGCTGCACGGCGTGATCCTGCTGCCAACGGGGGGAGTCAGTGTGGTGGACCCCAACTCGCTGCTGGAAAATACCCTGAACTTGAAGCGGGAGACGCGGGTGGCGGCTGCCGGCCCGGTGGCCAGCGCGCTCGCGGCGGGCATGACTGCCCTCGGCTTGCTTTTCTTCTTTCCCATCCACTATCTCTGGGCCACGCCGCTGGTGACCATCCATGCGCTGGGCCGCAGTTTCTTCTGGATCAACATCTTCCTCTTTGCCGCCAACCTGCTGCCTGCATTTCCGCTCGATGGCGGACGCGTGTTCCGTGCCCGGCTGGCGCAAAGACGGGACTTCCGCCAGGCCACGCGCCAGGCCGTGAATCTGGGGCATCTTTGTGCCGCGGCTTTCATGCTGGCCGGCGTGTTGTGGTCGCAGTGGCTTATGCTGGCCGGCCTGTCGCTGTTTTTTGCCGCGCTCATGGAAGAGCGCACGGCGATGTTCCACTCCGTGGTCGAGGCGGTCCATATGGAAGACATCATGCTCACGCAGTTCTCCACGCTCTCACCGGCGGACACGCTGGAGGACGCGCTCAACCAGGCCGTCCACTCGCTGCAAGACGATTTTCCGGTGGTGAGCGGAGGCGACCTGGTGGGGGTGATCAATCGCCAGGCGATCGTCGAACGCCTGCGCCAGGAAGGCAACGGCTACGTCCAGAGCGCCATGAGCAAGGCATTTGAGATTGCCTCGCGCGGAGAGTCGCTGGCTTCAGCCTTCCGCAAGCTGACCTCGCGCGGCCTTACACTGATTCCCATTGTGGAGCAGGAACGTCTCGTAGGCATCGTGACGCTGCAAAATCTGATGCACAGCATGGGCCTGCTGGCCGAATCGCGCCGCCTGAGAAAGCAGATGGAAGAACAGATGTGAGGCAACATGCTTTCGAGCGGTCCATCTTCTGGACCGCCCGAAAGATCATGCGTGCGCGTTACCTTGGGACCTGCAGGCGAAATCCCGACCCTGAGCTTGCGAAGGGGAGGGATCTCTTCCTACCCCAGCGCAGGCTCAGCCGCTCGGATGTACTCGATGACGGAATCGCTCCAGCCATCGATGTGCGTCCACGGGCCGTAACCAACTCCGTTCTGGTAGCTGGCCACGTTGAGCATGTAACCCCGCGCCTTGGGGTTGGGCACGGGATCGTGCGACTGCTCGTCGGTGATCACGATCAGGCGGTCATACTTCTCGTCGATCCCGGCAAGCGCCTTGCCCAGGTACGTCCCGCTGTGCGGCTGGCTGGCGTTCACGGCGTCGCGCAGGGCAAAGCCACGCCGCGCCGGCACCTGCACCAGGTTGTCCGAGAAGCTGTACACGCTCACCTGCTCGGCGATCTCGCGCAGCAACACCGCCAATCCGTAAGCAGCGTCGTTGCGGCGCATCTCCGAACGGCGAGAGAGCTGCGCGTCCATGGAGCCGGAGACGTCTACCAGCAGCACGGTCTTGCCGCGCAGTTTGGCTTGGTCCTCGAGCGAACGGAACATCGCCTGCTCCAGCTCGGCCTCCCACTGCGGCGCATAACGCGCAGCGGCGATGAAGCGGAAGGGCAGCACGCGCTCGGTCTTCATGCGCGCCAGCCCGTCACGGATGGCCTGCTCGCTCACCTTGGCTTCCGCCATGTTGCGCAGGTTGCGCAGCAAAGCCAGAGCGCCCAGCTTGTTCTCGGTGAGCAGGCGCTCCCAGGCCTGGCGCTTGTCCGCCCCGCCGGAAAGCGCAACCTCCCAGGTGTCCGGCGTGGCCAGCTCGCCGGCCACCAGGCGCTTCCACAGCTCGGCCTGCGCGGCATCCACCGGCTTGGCGTGGCTCAGGAAGAGCACGTCACGCAGTTTGACCGGAGTAGCGCGGTTGTACTTGGCCAGTGCGTACTCGTCAAACTTGGTGAAGGCCGCGGCAAGGCCCTTCTTCACCTGCGCCGAGAGAGGCTGCTTGCCTTCGCTCCAGTAGAGCGCGACGAACTCGCTGAGCTCGTCCGCGCGCTGGACCACCTGCATCAGCGTCTCCGCTACCAGATGACGGTGCGTGGCCAGGCGTGCCATCTCGCGTACCAGCAACAGCGGCGCGTGACGCAGCTTCATCTGCGTACGCGCCTCCACGGCGAGCGCAGCCACCTTCTCGGCAGGCACCTTGGCCACCAGTTCACGGATGCGCCCGGCGATGGCCACGCCATCCTCATAGAACTGGTCTTCCCAGAGCATGCAGGCCAGGACCGAACGCCGCAACTGCAGCTCCGGCGAGATGTGCCGCGCTGGCGCGCCTTCGTGCGTGCGGTGTCCCTTGAACCAGGGCAAATTGCTCAAACCTAGCGTGTTGATGCGGGCCATGTTTGTGGATCCTTTCTTTGTATGTGTGGAGCGCAGGCACTCTTGCCTGTGCACGATTAAGTTTGTGTGTGGAGCGCGGGCGCCCTCGCCTGGGCCCGATCACGTTCCTGACCTACTTCTTTTGGACGATGGCTGCTGGGACTTCCTCCGGCCGTTCAGCCGGAATTTCCGCTGGGGCCTCCACAGGTTCAGCTTCCGGCTGTCGTTGTGGTTCGTTCAGTTCTTCGTCTTCCGCGGTCTCTTCGGGGACGATCACGGGAACGAAGCCTGCCCGCTTGCCTGCGCTCTTGCTTCTCAGCACCCAGGCGATGTCTTCCAGATCTTCGACGCAAGGCAGGCGCTTGTCCATGTAGTCACTGCACTCGCGCACGCGGAATGGAATCCTCACCGGCTCAAAGATGCGGTCGCAGAACGTGATCTTCTCGCTTTCCGAATACCCGCGGATGATACGCGAATAGACACAGGTATCGCACTTTGACTCCTGCCCTACCGGTGTGCCGCCATAGACCTTGCGCAAGTCCATAAACTCTTCTTCCAAGCAGCCTCACGCTGCGGGGTTGCAGGAGACGCGGCGGTGCCGCGTCTCTACGAAAACACTCGTCGGGGAACAAGCAATGAAGGTACGTTTGCCCTGCGACGCGGGATACGCGTTCGCGTCATTCAGGGTCCCTGAAGTAACCCTCATCTTCGCCACCGACGAAAACATTAATCAATGTCGCTGCGCTCCAAACCGCTTGCGCCCCAATTTCCACCCAAAAGCCTTCCGCTCCTGAAACGAGCGGCTCAGCGCGCTAGCCGGCTTCGCCGCTTCATCAGAGAACCTACGACCTCCCGAGTAAAGTCGAAGTAACCCCACGTCTACGCCACCGGCAAAGCTACACCAGGATTTCGTGACTTGCTTGGCTTACTGCCACTAGATCCAGGCGTCTATCTCCCTGTTCCAAAGCCAGCAAGCGGCCCTGGAACTCGGCCATGGTTTCCGCGGATCGCGAGGCCTCCACAAATTCCCTGGCCTCCACGTCCGGCGATTCCGGGAAAAATCTGCGGTACAGATCCATCTTCTGCTGGTCGCTCGCCTTTCCCAGGTAGAGCCTGTAGTCGATTCTTCCTGGACGCAGCAAGGCCGGGTCCAGCTTTTCGAGGTGGTTCGTCGTCATCACAAACAGAACGCCGCTGGGCGCATGAAAACCGTCCAATACGTTCAGCAGGCCGGAGAGCGTGATCCCAATCTGGATGGAAACATTCTCCTTGGCGCTGACCGTTGCCTGCGCGTTCTGTCCGCTCCGCAAATCAACTCCATCGCGGGCTCCGCTTCCTTTCATGCAATCAATGTCCTCAAACAGCAGGACTGAATTGCGCGGCACCTGGTTGACCGCGCTCATCAGGCTGCGATCGCTGAAATCAGTCAGGTTGAGCGTGTAAATCGAGAGTCCAAAGTGCGCGCCCAAGGCTGACACCAGCGACGTCTTTCCAGTCCCGGGCGGCCCGTAAAACAAGTAGCCGCGGTGGTACGGAACTCCCAGGTGCTGGTACCGCTTTTTCGACCTTCGGAATTGCGAGATGTCTTCAAGCAAGTGTTCCTTTTCTCCAGGCTCCAAAACCACGGAGTCCAACGAACGCGGCGAATAACCCGCGATGTAATCCCAGCCGTCGTTGTACGTGTACAAGTACGACTGCACGCCCTGGCGACGGATATGGCACTGCACAACATCATTGGCAAAACCCTGCAGGAAGTCGCGGTCCCTTCCCAATGTTCGGAAGGTGAGCGACTCCACGCGCCTGCCAAGCCGTTCCTGCGTATTCTCTGCCCGCGAAAACCACACCTCAAACGGCCTGCCGCCATACCAGAACCAGTGTTTTCCCGGAGCTGGAATCATTGCCACCCGCTCATTACGCAGCGTGGTGTCCAAGTCCACGCGACGGATTCGTTGCAGGAACTTCTGCTCCAGAAACCATTCCTTCACCCACACGAATGCCGCATCGTCATCCTTCACCGTGACCATCATGGTGGTCTGGCTGACGATCCAGTGCCAGATTCTTAGCGGCACGGCCCGCAGCCAGACGCTCACGCCGCCGATGATCATCAGCAACAGCCCGCCGGAGGCGAAATCGTTTCCTCCCATCACCATATGTTTCAAAAGTTGGAACATGTTTCTTTTTCTAACCGGCTCCAGGCCGGGGTCCTTCATGGACAAAATTGTTAACGCTGCCAAAGTTCTGCCGGGGAACAAGCGACCTGGGTCTAAGCTACGCCCATCAGACCTATCGTTGGAGCGCAAGCGCTTCGCCTGCGGAGAAGGTCAGTTCCCCGCAGCCGAAGGCGGCTGCGCTCCAGATTTATCAAGACGGACGGCAGGAATCGAACCTGCGACCTTCCCGGCTAGCCGGGACGCTCTACCAACTGAAGTAACCCACGTCTACGCCACCGGACCGTTAATCATGTCGCTACGCTCCAAACCGCTTACGCGCGACCTCGACGCAAAGAGTCTTCTGCTCCTGAAGCTTGCGGCTCGGCGCGCAAGTCGGCTTCCCACCCCAACACGCGAAAAACGCGCGTGTTGGGGACCCCGGCCTCGCCGCTAACTCCAAGATCCTCGCCTGACGGCGAGACAGTCATTTATTGCGCAGCAACGTTGAAAACCATGCTTCCTCACAGGGAACATTCGAACCGAGCGTAAAAGTCCGTTGTTCTATCTGAACTACGGCTCTCGAGAAGCCGGCAGGATTTACGTCGCGCCAGCACGCCGCGT
>DASVFK010000283.1:0-19483 GCA_036380095.1 Candidatus Angelobacter sp.
GCTGCCAGTCCGCCGAAGAAGCTGTTGCGCGCGGCTTCTTCGTCCAAATGATAAGGCTGGGGATCGAACTCGGCGGCAAAGCTCTTGATGCGCTCGCGTTCCACCCGCAGCTTTCCT
The DNA here is from genome assembly GCA_036380095.1 of Candidatus Angelobacter sp. Lineage (GTDB taxonomy): Bacteria > Acidobacteriota > Terriglobia > Terriglobales > Acidobacteriaceae > Angelobacter. Next base: position 118 of record DASVFK010000283.1, read on the forward strand.
GTGCCGTAAACCTGGCCGGCGGCAAAGTCTTCGAGATAGTGTTCGGCCATCCTGCTCTCCTGGTTGACCGCCAATTGTATGCCGAGATCGCAACAGACGGGTGCATTACACCCGGAGTCCGCCGCCGATCTGCACCGCTTCGCCGGTGATCCAGCGCGAATCGTCGGACGCAAGGAAGAGTGCGGCATCGGCGATATCTTCCGCGGCACCCAGCCGGCCCAATGGCGTGCGCGAGACTGCGTAGTCGAGGAATGCTTTGTTCTCACCCGGACCGCTGCGCACTCCTTCGGTATCGGTCACGCCTGGTGAAAGCGCGTTCACGCGGATCTTTTTCTGGCCCAGCTCCTGTGCCAGCACTTGCGTGATCACGTCCACCGCGCCCTTGGTAGCGGAGTACACGGAACTCGCTTGAACCGGCTGGCGCGAAACGAGAGAGCTGATGTTGATGATGGAGCCGCCGGCGCCGTTCATCGCTTTTACCGCTTCCTGCGTGGTCAACAGCAGGCCCAGAACGTTCAGATTGAAATGGCGGTGAAAGTGGTCTTCATCCACCGTCTCCAGCGGGCGAAACTCGTACACGCCGGCGTTGTTTACCAGCACGTCCACCTGCCCGAAGGCTTTCTTGGTCTCGCGGAAGAGTTTCTCGATATCATCCTTGCGCGAGACATCGGCTTGCACGGCGATCGCTTTCGATCCCGCGGATTGAATCACCTTCACCACGCGTTCCGCTCCGGCCTTATCATGCGCGTAATTCACTACTACCTGGGCGCCGTTGCGCCCCAGTACCTCGGCGATGGCGGCGCCGATCCCCTTGGACGCGCCCGTCACCACCGCTGTTTTCCCTGAAAGCTTTGCCATAACCCCAAGTCCTCTCGGTCTTGATATAGTTCGATAATCATCGAACTGTTAGAGAGTAAGATTCGCAGGCCGGCAAGAGGATTCAGGAATTTCATGGCAGCCGAACAGGCGCGTGCCGGGTTTCAGCGGTCCAAGGCCTTCAGTTCATCAAGATATTGCCGCCATGTCTGTTTTGAGAGCTGCACGTACATGAACCTGGAATCGCGCCGGATCTCGATCAGGCCGGCGTTGGTAAGCTCCTTGAGGTGATGGGAGAGCGTGGCGCGGGAGATGGGAAATTTCTCTGTCAACGCGGCGCAAGAAGTCTCTGACTTGCACCCGGCAATCCGGCGCAGGATAGCGTAGCGCCTGGGGTCGGCCAGGGCTTTGCTGATGCGGGTAAAGGCGCGGCGATCCATGGGAACATAATATCGTGAGGCAACGCGGAAGCCCGGCCGGGCCCATGTATCACACCTCCGCCATCCTCGTGCTTAGTCTCCACCTGGCTTTCATCCTGTGGGGCATGTGCGGCGCGCTGTTCACACGCGGGCGTCCGCTGCTGATGAGGCTGCACATCGCGTCGATGATTTGGGGACTGGTGATCGAGGTATTTCCCTGGACCTGTCCGCTGACCTGGGCAGAAAACTGGCTGGAAGCGCGCGCCGGAGTCGTGCCCTATCAAGGAGGATTTCTGCTCCATTACCTGGATGCCCTGGTCTATCCCGACGTGCCGCCTGCGCTGCTGACTTTGGCGGCGGGCGTGGTTGTGGCCGTGAATGCAACGATCTACTGGAGACGATGGCAGGCAGAACCATCGTGAATATTCTGCCGATGTCTTTGTGGAACTTTGCGGTTGGCACCAGTGTCCATTCCTGCAGCGCGCGCGAATCCTGAAGTCGAAAACGCAGAGGGTAAAAACCTATGTCTATGACGTCCGGAACGCGCAAGGGCCCCAGTTCGGAGATGAACGTTACGCCGTTGATTGACGTTTTGCTGGTATTACTCATCATCTTCATGGTGATCCTGCCGCATCATCCGCTGGGCGAGAGGGCGGACATCCCGCAGCCGGAAAGGACGCTGCTGCCCCAACCCCAGCCCGATGACAGCATCGTGGTGCAACTTCTCAATCCGAGCGAGGGCAGGGAACCGGCCTTGAAGATCAACCGGGAGAAGGTTTCCTGGCAAGAACTGGAGCCGCGTTTGCGCAGGGTCTATGAAGCGCGCGCGGAGAAGGTTGCTTTTCTCCGGGGGGATCCGGAGATTGACTTTGAGTATGTGGCCCAGGCCGTGGACATCACGCATCGCGCCGGGGCAGAGCGGGTAGGGCTGATGAGTACGCGGTAATGGGCGGGGAAGTCCACCGTGGGTCTTCTCCGGCAGGGTTGCTGCGCCTGGGATTCCCATCTGTTTTCCCCAGGGTCTGGCTGCTCTAGCACGCGTGATGTTGTGTGGTCCGGTTCTACTTCGCCGCGGCAGTTGTGCCGGCATCGATTTGCGAAGTGCAGAAGGCGCAGCGGCGCGCGGCGATCGGTACCTCGCTCAGGCACTCAGGACATTTTTTGCTGGCGGGATCAGCGGGAGCGGCGTTGTGCGCGGCACGCGCCTTCCAGGCGTTCATCGGCGCAACCATGAAAAAGTACACGGCTGCAGCCACCAGCACAAAGCCAATCAGGTCGTTGAGAAACACCCCGTAGTTGATGTCCGTGCCGTTCAGGTGCAACTTGAAAGCGGAGAAGTCCGGTTTGGAAACGAACGCGGCAATCAGCTTGTTGATGACGTTGGAGACGAACGACGTTACAACCGACCCAAACGCCGCGCCGATGACCACGGCTACCGCCAGGTCAATCACGTTGCCGCGCATGATGAACTGTTTGAAACCTTTGAGCATGGGGACCTCCTGAGCGGGGAAATGATACTGGAGCAATCAGCAGTCAGCAATCCGCAGTCAGCCCGATGTTGTTTGACCACCAAGACACAAAGCTCGTGCTGCAAAAACTCGAAGAGTTGAAGGTTGAGAGGATCCATTTGCCAGGCGCCACCTTGTTAAACCCAAGACCGTGTGCCAAACGGTCCGTGGGCGACCGACCATCCATGACCGTGCACACCTGGCGAATTCTCTGCTCAGGGCATTTTTTGGTCATAACTGCTTTGTCTGCTGATACTTATGCCGTCCGAAGCCGCCCGGGGCGGGGTTTGTGTTTTACCTTAAACGGGCGTATTATAAAAATTACCTGGTTTCGACCCAGTGCGTCTCTGTAAGCGCCTGGGTGGGTGTGCAGTACCCAACTCGCGACGTCGAACGTACCAGTGGGCGAAAGGCCCACTTTATTTTTGCAGGAAGGTATTCACGTCAGTTGGTGATGCGAAGAGGTTGCCGGCACTCAGGCAAGACGGGGCCGCAACCAAGCCAGGCGAGGATTTTGGATGGCGGAGCTAGAACACATCCAGCAGATTGCCGGCCGTGTGGCGGGAACGCACGGGGTGGATCTGGTGGAAGTCGAGCTGCACGGCGGCGGCAAAGCACGGATGCTGCGCGTGACCATCGACAAGCCGGAGGGCGTGACGCACGAGGATTGCGCCAACGTAAGTCGCGAGCTTTCGACCATCCTGGACGTTGAGGATGCGGTGCCGGGCGGGTCGTACACGCTGGAAGTTTCGTCGCCTGGGCTGGACCGCAGGTTGTTGAAGCCGGAAGATTACCGGCGATTTATCGGCAGCCGGGTGAAGTTGATGACGCACGAACCGGTCAACGGCAACCGCCATTTTGAAGGGCGCCTCGAAAGCGTGGCCGAAGAAAAGCTAACGCTGGAGATTTTGAGTGGCAAGAAGAAGCCGAAACCGGGCCACGCGCATGCAGGACAGAAAGTGGATATCGAGATCAAGAACATAGAACGGGCGAATCTGGTGCCGGAGATCTGAGGATCGGGTCATCGGGAGATCGGATCATCGGGCCATCGGAAAGGCACAAGCATTTTCGGCGAAGGGCGCGAAGGTCGCTGGGGATAGGGAAACCTGCCGCGGAAAGACGCGGATGAACGCTGATTTAGAAGTAAAAACAAGGCGCTTGGCTTGCGCTAGTAATAACGAAGCACTTATAGGAAAAAGGTTTATGGCAAGCGAGATTTATAACGTCATTGATGCGCTAAGTCGCGAGAAGGGCATTGATCCGCAGATTGTGATCAGTGCGGTGGAAGACGCCATTGTGGCCGCGACGCGCAAAAAGGACAAGAGCCAGGAGAACCTGCGCGGCGAGCTGGACAAAGAATCCGGCATGATCCGCGTGTATGCGGTGAAGTCGATTCTTACGTCAGAAGACGACATCAGCGACCCGCAACTGGAGATCACGCTGGACGAGGCCAAGGCCATCGACCCCAACGCGGAGGTCGGCGGGGAAGTGCGCTTCCTCAAATCCACGGAAGGGCTGGGGCGCATCTCCGCGCAGATCGCCAAGCAGATCATCTTCCAGAAGGTCCGCGAAGCTGAGCGCGACACGGTTTACAACGAGTACATCGGCCGCGTGGGCGAGATCCTGAATGCAACGGTGAAGCGCATCGAAGGGCCCGAAGTGATCTTCGATATCGGCAAGGCGGAAGCGCGGATGCCGAAGAAGGAGCAGTCACGCCTGGAGTCGTTCGCCATCGGCGAGCGCGTGCGCGTGGTGCTGGTGCGCGTGGACAAGCAGTCGAAGGGGCCGGCGGTGATTGTTTCCCGCGCCGCGCCGGAGCTGGTGCAGAACCTGTTCCAGACCGAAGTGCCGGAAATCTACGACGGCACAGTCGTGATCCGCGCCATTGCCCGCGAAGCCGGCGAGCGCACCAAGATCGCCGTGATGTCGAAAGACAAGGACGTGGACGCAGTGGGCGCCTGCGTGGGCATGAAAGGCATGCGCGTGCAGTCGATCATCCGCGAGCTGCGTGGGGAAAAAATTGACATCATTGAATACCACGAAGACCCGGTGACCTTTGCGGAGAAAGCGCTGCAGCCGGCCAAGGTGAGCCGCGTGACCGTGCTCGATCCCGGGGAGAAGCACCTGGAAGTGGTGGTGGACGACAGCCAGCTCTCGTTGGCCATCGGCAAGAAAGGCCAGAACGTGCGGCTGGCGGCCAAGCTGCTGGGCTGGAAAATCGACATCAAGAGCGAAGAAGAAAAGCGTCAGGAAGTGGAGCAGCAGATGGCTACCCTGGTGGGGCAGCCGGAAGCGGCCACGCCGCTAGACCGCGTGGCGGACCTGGGTGAACAGCTCATCACCAAATTGCATGAGGCCGGCATCACCACGGTGGAGTCGCTGGCGGACATGACGCCGGAGCAACTGGAAGAATTGCCGGGAATCGGCCCCAAAACGGTGGAAAAAATCTTTGTGGCGGTCAATAATTACTATTCCACCCTTCAGACGCAGAGCCAGGCCGCAGAGCCAGCCGGTGAGGCGGCCGTGGTGGACGAAGAGGCCGCAGCCAAGGCTGATCTCGAGAAGCCGGAAAAATCAGAGTACCGGGAAGATGTGGACACCGGGCAGGCCTACGAAGCTGAACTCATCGAAGGGATAGAGGCTGCTCCCGAGCCGGACCAAGCCGAGGTGCACGTCCACGGTGAAGAGCAGGCGCAAGCGCCGGAGGCGAGAGCAGAAGAGGCAGCGCCCGCGGGGGAAGCAGAGTCCGGTGAAGACAAGTAGAGTTTGTTTTGGAAAGCAATATTCAAAGCCGTGAGGTCGATATGATCGCGTAGCGGGAAATACCTGGAGGAAATACACAGCGGATGAAGATTCGAATCAATGATTTGGCCAGAGAGCTTGAGGTCAAGAGCAAAGCCATTCTGGACGCACTGCAAGAAGTAGGGATTACGGAAAAGAAGACACACTCAAGCTCCATTGAAGAGGATGAAGCGGTCAAGGTCAGGGAGTATTTCTCCGCCAAAAGCAGTTCTGCCTCCAGGGAAAAAGCCGCGGCGACGGATGCCAAGCCTAAGATCGACTTTTCCAAGGCACACAAGCCGGGCGACGTACTGAAACTGCTGAAGGAACGCCAGCAGGCGATGCAGCATCCTGTGGCGCCGCCCAAGCCTGCGCCGCCCGTGGCCAAACCGCCCGCCGCGGTGACTCCGCCCGCAGCCAAAACACCCGCGCCGCCACTGGCCGCTCCGCCTGTGGCGGAAAAGCCCGTGGTGGCCAAGCCGGTAGTTTCAGAGAGACCAGTTGTAGTCCCGCCGCCGCGCCAGGCGCCGCCTATTGTTGCGCCGCCTCCGGCACCGCCGGCGGCAGAGAGGCCGGCAGCGCCGCCCGCCGTGGTGGTGACGCCTCCAGCGGCACAAGCGCCCTCACCGGCAGCCGCTCCTGCGGCGCCCAAGGCGCCTCCGGCGGTCGCGCAACCTCCAGCAGCACCGGTGAGCGCGCAGCCCGCAGCTCCCGCGCCACCTGCCAAGCCTGTTCCGCAACAGCCTCTGGTACCGCAACGGCGCATGATAACGCCCCAGACAGGGCCGCGTCCCGTGTATACCGCGCCCCCGCCTTCACCGGGACAGCAGGCGCGTCCCGTGGTGCATGGCCAAGGCGCTGGTGCTCGCTCACAGGCCACACGTCCGCAAGGCGGCGTGGTGCGAGGCCAACCGATTTTCCAGCGACCGCGTCCTTCAGGTCCGGGAGGCGCTCCAGGCGGCCGTCCGCCTTATGGAGGCCGGCCGGGAGAAGCGCGCCGTGGGCCGCATCCCACCAGCGCCGCGCGCACGGGGTACCCGCCGCGTCCCGGCATGGGCGGAGCTCCAGGATTGCCGCCGCCGGGAATGCCGGCGAAACCCGCGGGACGTCCGGGTGCACCGTCACGCCGTCCAGGACAACGTTATCAGCAAGGACCTAAAGAAGGTCCGATGAAGGGCTTTGTTCCGCCGCCACGGCTGGCGGTCTCGAACGAACCGATGCCCATTTCCCGCAGCATCACCATTGGGGAAGGCATCAGCGTGAAGGACCTGGCGGAGAAGCTAGGCGTGCGCGCCAAGGACCTTATCGCACGCTTGCTCATGCGTGGTGTGATGGCCACGGTGAACCAGAGCCTGGATTACGATCTGGCCAAGGACTTGGCCCGCCACTTTGGCGCGGAATCCGAGGCCATCAGCTTTGAAGACCAGGCTGCCCAGGAGATGGCGCAGGTCGGCGGTATTACGCAAGAAGCTGCCGCCGCTGCGGCTGTGACCCGTCCGCCGGTAGTCACCATCATGGGCCACGTTGATCACGGCAAGACTTCACTGCTGGACGCCATCCGTGAAACCGACGTAGCGGGCGGTGAGGCGGGCGGAATCACCCAGCACATCGGCGCTTACAAAGTGCGCATCACCAAGGAAGATTCACCGGCATTCGGCCGCCAGATCGTCTTCCTGGATACGCCGGGTCACGAGGCCTTCACGCGCATGCGTGCGCGCGGCGCGAAAGTTACGGACATCGTTGTGCTGGTGGTCGCGGCCGATGACGGCGTGATGCCGCAGACACTGGAAGCCATGGACCACGCAAAGGCGGCAAAGGTGCCGATCATTGTGGCCGTGAACAAGATTGATAAGCCTGAGGCCATGCCGGACCGCGTGAAAAAGCAGCTCGCCGATCGCGGGCTGATGCCCGAAGACTGGGGCGGCACCACGGTGTTTGTGGATGTTTCCGCCAAGAAGCGCACGAACCTCAATCTGTTGATGGAGATGATCTGCCTGGTGGCCGACTTGCAGGAGCTCAAGGCGAATCCTGAGCGTCCCGCGACCGGTACCGTGGTGGAAGCCAAGATCGATCGCGGCCGCGGCGCCGTGGCCACCGTGTTGGTGCAGAATGGCACGCTGCGCATCGGCGACAACTTTATCGTGGGCAACACCTTCGGCAAGGTCCGCGCCATGTTTGACGACCGTGCGCAGCTTGTTGAAGAAGCGCCGCCCTCAACCCCGGTGGAAGTGCTGGGATTGGAAGGTCTGCCGGAAGCCGGCGACCAGTTGCTGGTGGCCGAGCGCGAGAAGGCACGCCAGATCGCCGAGTATCGCGAGCAGAAGGCGCGCGAGGCGGCGCTGGCCAAGTCGTCAAAGATCTCGCTGGAAGGCCTGGCGGAGCAGATCAAGTCCGCGGGCGTGAAAGAGCTGGCCATCATCCTCAAGGCCGACGTAGGCGGATCAGCGGAAGTGCTGTCTGATACCCTGACCAAGCTTTCCACGGAAAAGGTGAAGATCAAGATCCTGCGCAGCGGCGTGGGCGCCATCACAGAGAACGACGTGCTGCTGGCCTCCGCCTCCAACGCCGTGATCATCGGCTTCAACGTACGTCCGGAACGCAAGGCGCAGGAACTGGCGGAGATGGAGAAAGTCGACATCCGCCTGCACTCGATCATTTACGAACTGCAGGACGAGATCAAGAAAGCCATGGCCGGACTGCTGGAGCCGATCATCAAGGAAACTTACCAGGGCCGGGCGGAAGTGCGCGAGACCTTCCGCGTGCCCAAGGTCGGCACCGTGGCCGGTTGTTACGTGCTCGATGGCAACATCAAGCGCGATGCCGAGGTGCGCCTGGTGCGCGACGGCGTGCAGGTGTACAAGGGCAAGATCGGCTCGCTCAAACGCTTTAAAGATGACGCCAGCGAAGTTCGCAACGGGATGGAGTGCGGCATCAACATCCAGAACTTCAACGACATCAAGAAGGGCGACGTGATTGAAGCGTTCGTGACGGAAAAGATCGCCGCGGAGATCGGGGTCGCGTAAAGCCATTTGGTAGTTGGGCAAGTTGGTAATTGGAAGATTGGGAACCACAGCTCCAGCTCCTACGATTGTCATTCCGAATGGCTTTAGCCATGAGGAATCTGCTTTCGCCAACAGAGCAGATCTCCGGCTTCGCTCAGAATGGCAATCACGAAGTCATCTGAGTGGAGCGCAGGCGCTCTCGCCTGCGCAAAAGATCCTTCACCGCAGCCGAGGGCGGCTGCGCTCCAAAGTTCAACGAGCACACGTCATAATGGACCTAACCAAGCTTCCCCCCGGACTCATCGGCCAGATTGCTGGCATGGTTGAGGATTTCATCCTGAGCAGCCGCAAGAAGTATGCCGAGCGCGCGGCGCCACTAACGCCGGAACAGCGCGCGGCAGTGCAGCCATTTTTCGCTGCGGAGATCCTTGATCAGACGCGAGTCCTTGTGCTGCACGGTGAGCGGGTGCAGGACCCGCCTTTCTATGGGATGGCGCGGATGATGGGGTTCAAGAACCTGCCCAGCTTTGCCGATACGACAGCGGTGACATTCATTGATGTGATTGCGTTCCACGAGGAGATCACAGACGACTCGCTTTTTCACGAACTGGTCCACGTGGTGCAGTATCAGCAACTGGGGACCAGGGAATTCGCTTCACGCTACCTGAGCGGATTCGTGAAGAGCGGCAGCTACGAAGAGAATCCGCTGGAGAAACACGCTTACGAACTGGAGCAACGCTACAGCGCGAACCGCTCGCAGCCGTTTTTCGTGGCGGATGAAGTGAGATCCTGGGCCAACTCGGGATGACCTTTTCGTTAATCCGCGATTCGGTTGGGGACGCTTTTTGGGCCGGTTCGCCGAACGCAAACCATCCGCCCGGGTTCGATGCAAGCACAAGACAGGTTCGCAAGCGACGCTTTGCGCGCATCTTCGCCTTTGTAAGGCTTCAATTATTTGTTCGGCGTGATCGTCTGCTTTCCCAATAGGACTGAGGAGGTGCGATGAGTTCGACGAGTTGGGAGGGGTTTGATCGGCACACGGAAATTGAACGGCAGCACGCACGGCACTTCTTGAACATTACCCCGCAAATCTCCTTGAGCCTTCAGAAACGGATTGAAGAAGCTAAAGCTCAGGCGAAAGATACGTTCTCAGGCTGGCCGTTAGGTCAGTGCCTGGCGGAAGGCGCCCTTCCCTTGTTTAACACTCGCATAGATTCGTGGGGCATTCAGCCCAGCGGAGTGGTGCTCTATGGAGACTTCGACAAACTTCTGATGACACCTGAGACTGACCTTAGAGCAATCTACGCTGTTGTGGAGTACGCCTCGCGGAAGTTGCTGGAACTCAGGGGGGCGCTGCCGCCCCAGCCTGACGGACTCAAAAACTGCGATACCTGTAGCGGAACAGGGATCCACTCGGCATCGCCGGGTGACGGCGGTAGATGCCTATCCTGCGATGGGCTTGGATGGCAGATTTGACGATTTGAGAAAGCCGCCCCTCATTGACTTGTATGACAAAAGCGCTCTAAAATCACCTTTCAGACAAATTTCTCGAACGCCCGCCGGGTTGCCGGTGGGCGTTTTTTATTGGAGCGAAAATGAATGACGCAGAAATTCTCACGCTCGCGGACCGCCTGGAGCGCTGCCTCCTGGGGAAGACGGAATTTCACCATCGCGATCACCTGGCTGTGGCGGCCGTGTACCTCTATGCCGCCGATTTCGATACCGCGCTCGCTCGCATGCGCGCGACGCTGCTTCGTTTCAGTTCGCATCATGGCGTCCGCGATCGTTACCATGAGACGCTGACACGCTTCTGGATGGAACAGGTGGAAAAGCGCCTGGATCGAAAGCTCTGCCTGTGCGAATCGGTCCAGCGAATCCAGGCGGCTCTGCCGGACAAAGGTTTGCCCTTCGCGTGTTACCGGAAAGAAACGCTCGAGTCGCCCGAAGCAAGGACGCGATGGATGGAGCCGGATAATGACGGGGAAAGGTAACGCTAAGGCTGGTACGGGGACAGTCCTTCGTTGAAATGCCCAAGTCCGCATGGTCATGCAGACTCGCTCGGGATGCTTCGACTCCTCCTCCCTCCCCTTCGGCAAGCTCAGGGTCGGTCGGGGTTCGCTCAGCATGACAGCGTCGTAAAGGCGCAATTCGTGGAGGAATTCAGTTATTGTCTTTCATCGCGGCCTGTGTCTTGCGAAATTCCGGCACCACGACGGCCTGTTCGATAGTGGGCTCGTAGAAGTTCGCCAGGCGCTGCGCCATGCGCGCCGCTTTGTCCGCATCGCCGGTTTTCTGGTAAGCGACGATCAGGCGCTGGATGGAGAATGGGTTTTTGTCATCGTCTTCCAGCCGTCCGATAGCTTCGTTATAGTGGCCTTGCGCCAGCAGCACCGCACCCTGAGCGCCATTGAATGAAAACTGGACCAGCCCGCTGCTGTTGGCGCCGGCCAGGGTCTCCAGACGGTTGAGTGCCGCGGCAGCGTCTTTCATGCTTCCATCATGCACGGCGCGGCCCACGCGTGTGCGCAGAATCATGGCCAGTTCCTGTTCCCGCGCGGCTGCGCTCATCTTATGCGGCTCGCGCAGCACAGATTCCGCCTTGGTCAACAGCTTCATGGCCTTGGCATTGTCTTTCTGGTAGACGGACATCATGCGCCAGGCTTCAGCTTCCAGCGCGCCCAGATCGTCCTTGTGGGCTTGTTTGGCGACGTCTTGAAAAGCCGTATCAGCCTTGGCGAAATCACGCTCGCGAGCGTACGTTGAGGCCGACTGCAAGGCGATGGTGACGCCCTGCACGCGCGTGGTTGCTTTCTGCATTGCAGTGGCGTACTCGGCGCGAGCTTTATCTTCTTCTCCCATCACCGCGTAAGTGTCACCCAGGCCAATCTGCGACTCCACGAACGCGGGATCGATGCGCAAGGAAGCATGGAAGTGCTCGAGCGCATCGTCAAACCTGCCCGCCATGCGTGAGATCTCGGCCAGCGAATCCTGCGGGTTGGCTTCCGTGGGAAGCAGTTCCGCGTAGCGTTGCATGTCGGCAAACGCCTTGTCGAAGTTTCCCAGCCGCGCGTAGCAATAGGCAGCCTGGTTCAGCGGGTCGGCAAACCGGGGATCGATGCGTGAGGCCCGCTCGAACAAGGGAATCGCGCGCTCAGACTGGCGCTGGTTCGTGAGCCACAGCCCCGCAAGCCACGCCAGGTGCTTGTCCTGCGGATACTGGTTCAAAGCTTCATTCATGGCTTGGATGGCCGGCACCCAGCGGCTCTGATTGGAGTTCGCGATCCAGTCGATGATGAGCTGCTCTTCTTTCCCCGCAAACTTGCGTGTGGCCAGCGCCTTATCGCGCTCGGCGACCTGCTCCACCGGGTCGCGGGAAAGCATGGTGAGAAAGATATGCGCTAGGGCAAACTCCGGATCGGCCTGCGCCGCGTCACGCCACTCCTGCAGGGCAGCTTCCCAGTGCAGGGTTTCCATTCTGGCCAGGCCGCGCTCGAAGCGAGCGCGGGCCTCGGCGGAAGAGGTGGTGATCTGGAGGCCGGCAGGCTGACGCGAATCGGCGATGGGTGCGCCGCTCAACATCTGTTGCTGGCCCTGGATGTGGGAACCAGTACCCAGGAGCGCCGCGAACGCCACAATCAACTGGAGTCGAAGGCCTGTCATGTTCACCCGCTAAGTTCCCATAGACAAAGGAGTTGAACAAGTTACAAAGGTATGCGGACTGAGGGTTCGTGGGATGTTGGATGCAGAAGAGAGCGGTAGTGCGTAGAAAGCGTTGAGTCTCGGGTCGATTCGACTAGCTTTTGCAGGTAACAGCGCGTCCGAACAAAGTCGGAGGGGGCTTCGTTGAAATGCCCTGAATCTGCATGGTTCTGCGATCACGCTCGGGATCCTTCGACTCCCCCTCACTCGCAAGCTCGCTCGAGGTCGCTGAGGATGACAGAAACTATTACTTTGACGCCACCGCCGCCGTGCCGCTGCGACGCTCCGCCTTGGAAGCGACTTTGATCCCGCTCAGTCCGTTCACATAACCGGCCACGCCCTTGTACAGCGACTCGGCGATGCGCTGGCGGTACTCGTTGGTCTTGAGCTTCTTTTCGTCGCCGGGATTGCTGACGAAGGAAATCTCCGCCAGAATCGAGGGCATGTTCGCCCCAATCAACACGATGAACGGCGCCTTCTTCACGCCGCGATTGCGGATCCCGGGGTTCTTGGCGTTCAGCCCGGTGTACAGCGATTTCTGCACGTCTGCGGCAAACTCGCGCGATTCCTCGATCTTCTCTTTCAGCGCGATCTTCTTCACCAGGTCCTGCAATTCATGGATCGACTTCTCAGAGACCGCGTTTTCGCGCGCCGCCACTTCCAGCGCGTCGCGTGACGACGTGAAGTTCAGGTAGTAGGTTTCCACGCCGCGGGCTGTGGAATCGCTCGAAGAGTTTGCGTGGATGGAGATGAACAAGTCCGCCTGTTCTTTGTTGGCGACGGCGGTGCGCGTCTCCAGCGGGATGAACGTGTCGTCATCGCGCGTGTAGACCACCTCCGCGCCCAGGCGTTTTTCCAGAAGCTTGCCCAGCTTGAGCGCCACATCCAGGACCAGGTCTTTTTCCTGCAGGCCATTGGGGCCGATGGTGCCGGTATCGTGCCCACCGTGTCCCGCATCGACCACGATTTTGCCGATCTTCAGTCCTAGCGCGCGAATCAGCGAGCGATCGCCGTTTGCCGTGGGCGCTGCGACCTTCGTGGTGCTCGCCGGAGTTTTTTCAGCGCGTTCAGCCACGGCAGGTTTCTTCTTGGTCCGGCTCGATTGCTGTGGCGCAACCGCCTGATACGTGGGTCCAGTGGTGGGCTTGCTGGTGGTCTTGTTGGTGTCCGGCGTATCGGTGGTGCTGTCATCCACAACGGTCTTGGGCTGATCGTTCTTAGGCTGATCGGTCCTAGGCAGGTCGTTCCTGGGAAGATCGGTGCGTGCGACTTCCGTTGTGGGCGCCGGCGGCGCCTTGGGTTTTTGAGCGGCTGGCCCGGCTTTGGCGTCTTCCGCGCGCTGCAACGCACCTGCGGCAGTATCAGGCTTTTTCACTGGGTCGGCTTTGACGTTGGTGACCGTCACATCATTTTGTGCTGCGGCGTCATCCAGATCAGCCTGCCTGGTTTCCTGCGCGGAGGCTTTGGGGTCCGGCTTGGCGGCGGCTTGCGCCGGCTTGGACGGCAACTTGCCATGAATATCAATGATCAGGCGATAAGGATTCGGCAGCAGGAAGGCGGAGTACTCGGCCACGTCGTCCACATCGAGCACCACGCGCGCCATGTTGGCCTTGAACTGGGCCACGCGAATGCGGTGCAGGAAGCCGGTCTCCACGTCAAACGACTTGCCCACCAGGTCAGAAGCCAGCTTGGTGCCATAAAGATCGAAGAAGATGCGGTCAGGATGCGGCACGCGTCCCGCCTGGTAAGTGACTTCCTGCTCCAGGTCAATGGCCACGCGCACGTAATCCGGCGTGGACCAATGGCGAATGCTGGTAAGCCGCGGCATGCCTTTCGCCGGCGTTCCTGTTTTGCTCAGCGCAGCATCCTGTGCAGGCTGTGGCGCCTGCGGAGCGGCTGCGGCTTCAGCTTCACTCGGCGCAGGTGTGTCATCAGCGGGTTTGGCCGGTTTGGAGTCCGCTTTGGCGGCTGTGCTCTTTTCACGGGCCGGTTTCGCGGGCATCACATCCGCCCACGCGGCTTTGGGCTCTGGCTCGACGCGCCGCTTGACCGCGGGTTTTTTCTTGAACGGACTGCCGCCCGCCAGCGTGTTGCCGATCTCCGCCAGTTCCTTGCGCGCCTTGGGCGCCAGCGAGCTGCCGGGATAACGTTTGACAAAGTCCTCAAACGTGGCCTTGGCCTGGGGAACGTCGTTCAGGTCGTCGCGGTAAATCTGCGCGATGGTGAACAGCGCTTCCACACGGCGCTTGCTCCCGGGATACTCGCGGCGCAGGAAGGCGAGCTGGCCGATCGCGTCCTTGAAGCTCTTGCTGTCGTTGAAGACGCGGCCCTGGCTGTCCAGCAATTCGGCGACGGCCAGCACAGCGGCATCGGCTTTCGAGTAAGTGGGCGCCGTGTAATAGACTTTGCGGTAAGCGTCAATCACTTTCTGGTAGTCGCGGCGGGTGCGGTCGGATTCGGGCGTGCCCAGCAGGCCGTCGCGGAGGCGTTCAGCGGTTTCAAACTGGGTGCGCGCCGCCAGCTTCTTTTGCTTTACCGTGCGTGCTGCGGCCATCGGCGAGAGCGCGCAAAACACCAGGGCGCACGCCAACGTGGCGGCGAGGGAGGTCCGTTCCACGATCCTGGTTCCAATTGTCATCTCGAAAACTGCTTCAAAGCACCTTAAGTCAAACCCGAAACCCCGCGACAGGTTCCGCGCGCGCCTGTTTTTCGCGCATCAATCCACGTTGGTAAACGTGCGATGTCCTTCCTGGTCGCGCGTTTCCTGCACTTTGGGTTTGGCTGCGCTGTTCCAGTACAGGTCCGTGATCTTCTTCACGTAGTCGCGCGTCTCCCGATAAGGCGGTATTCCTCTGTTTTTTTTCACCGCGCCGCTGCCTGCGTTGTACGCGGCCAGTGAAAGCTCCACGTTCCCGTTGTAGTTCTCCAACAGGCTCTTGAGGTGGCGCACGCCGGCATCCACGTTCTGGTTGGGATCGAACGCATTGCCCACGTTCATGGACTTCGCGGTGGAGGGCATGAGCTGCATCAGTCCCATGGCGCCTTTGCGCGAAACCGCGTGCGGGTTGTAGTTCGATTCCACCTTCACCACCGCGCGGACCAGGTTTCGGTCCACCCCGTGGCGCTGCGCTGCCTCGTCAATGGCTTTGTCGATCGGGGCCGGCGTGGCCGATGCCGCCGCACCCGGGACCACCGGCTGCGAACTCATCAGCGCACGGCTCGTCTTGGCCGACATCGCCGTATCCACCTCCCGGGCGGCCTGGCGGGCCGCTCTCATGGTGGATGAGGAAACAGAGGGAACAGGTTTCCAGCGGTGTTCCTTACTGCTCCAATAAACCAGACCGCTGTAACGCGATGTTGCGCTCGATGGCGGGCCTGAAGGTGCGCTCGGCGCGGGGCTTTGCGCAGCGTTCGTGGCCGCCACATGCGTAGCGGGCGATGCGCTCGTCCTTGCCCCTGCCGAAGCCGTACTTGCCGGAGCGGCGGGCGCGGCCTGCGGCGCTTGTAGCTTGGAATCACCTTCACTGTAGACAACATGGCCGAAGGCGTCGCGGCTAGCCACGACGTTCTGGCCCCAGGCTGGGTGACTCGCTACCATCGCCGTGGCGCATATCAGGATGGTAAACAGGTGCTTTTTCATCGCGTTACGCTCTAAATACCAGTTTCCCGCCGCCTTTGCCAGTTACCCAAAGGCCCATCACCTTTTCCCAATCCCGAATTGCAAGAACCGGCCAGAGTATTCGGATTATAAGACGCTTCCACCCAGAGGACAATCCGGCAAAACAGGATGAATCTAGGGAGAAAACCCGGTGACTCGCCCCCCGGGGCCCGTTCCGGCGGGTGATGCCGACGGGCCAGGGACGTGACCAAGCCCCACGGGCCGCAACAGCACAAGACCGGCGCTCTCGCAGGTTTCACCAAACGGCACGGATGCGCGCGTCTCGTCTATTACGGATGACCTACGACCGTTTCTTCAAGGCCGAGCGTCCAGAAAAGCAACTGAAAGGCTGGCGACGACCGCAGAAACTCGCGCTGATCGAAACCGCACCGGACGGCGCAGGCCGCTGGTGCTGGCAGCCGGCTCCTTTCAGCTCGCAGGCGGACGGACGCCGACGCGGCAGCCCGTCAGGGCGCATCCGGTTGGTCGGCAGCGGCAACATCTTCATTGACTTGGTTCACAAGGTCGCGCAGCTTCTGTTTGGCGTGGTTCATGGCCTTGACCTCGCCATGATCTGCTCGAAATCGTTCTCCATGTCTTTGCTGGCCTGCATCATCACCACGAGGGGACACGGCTTCAATGTCGCCCCGGCCGGGTTGGCTGTCGCGCGGGGATTCGCCGCGAACCGGCTGCGGATGCCGCGTTCCAGGCCGGCAACCCGGTCCGCAGGATAGCAAGCCGCTGGGCTTTCAGGTGCGCGGATCAGCCGACATATTCACTTTGGGCACTTTGGTTTCTCTGATCATCAGATGTCCCCGGACCGGGGTCCCCGGCGAGCCACGGGGTCCCCGACAGGCGCGCTTTTCGTCTGTTGGGGTGAGAGACCGGTTTTGGCGTGCTGGGGTGGAGGTCCGGGGTGCCCGGCGCGCCACGGGGTCCCCGACAGGCGCGCTTTTCGTCTGTTGGGGTGAGAGTGCGGTTTTCGCGTGCTGGGGTATAGGTTCGGGGTCCCCGTCGCACCACGTTTTGGCACACGAATCGAGCGCCAGAGGCGCCGCCGATTACTGAGCCCAAGGCGTGGGCCTTGGGAAAGGGGTATAGGTTCCGGGGTCCTCGTCGCACCACGTTTTGGCACACGAATCGAGCGCCGGAGGCGTCGCCGATTACTGAGCCCAAGGCGCACCGGGGCCCCCAACAAGCACGATGTTGGCTTGTTGGGGTGTGTAAGCCTTGGGAAAGCTGAGCGTAGGATGGTGAGCCCCAGAGGGGCGGCACATTTTAGGATCTCATGCGCCAACTCGAGCCAACCCACGTCCGTAACAGCCTGCGCCGCCTTGCCCGCGCGAAAGCAAAGGTGTTTGGCGCCGGCGGGCACCGATTTGAACTCAACCCTCCGCTGAGCCAGACCCAGGTCGCGAGCTTTGAGGAGGTGTTTTTTGATCCGCGTGCATCAGCGCAAATCCGCGGTAGGATGTTTTTCCGATCTCGCCCTTTGTCGCCCCAAGACGGGGCCGCGTATCATTGAAAACCGCAGCACGGTGCAACATGGAGCGTGAGCGTTTCGTCCAGATCGTCGCCAAGGTGCTCGACTCGCTTCCCCAGGAGTTTCGTAGCCGCATTCGCAACGTAAGTGTCCTGGTCGAGGACAAACCGCCGGACCAGCCATCGCCGCGCTCAGGAAAGCCTAAGCAGCTGCTTCTCGGGCTTTTTCATGGAGTACCCAGGACCAGGAAGAGCGTATTTGACCTGGCAACAGGGCCGGATTACGTCGTGCTGTATCAAAAGAACATTGAAGCGGTCTGCTCCAGCGAGGCCGAAATCCACGAGCAGATCCGGCTGACGGTCATCCATGAACTGGGCCACTATTTCGGAATGGATGAGGACCAACTGAGGAATGTCTAGCCCTGAAGACAGTTGGGGCCGGCGATCTGGTCTTTCCGATTACAGTGATTTCCGTATTGGTTTTTCAGATCACCCGATCACCAGATGACCCGATCACCCGATGTGACGAATCCGCGCTTTGCTCCGCAAAGGACAGGGCACTCGGCCGGGAAGCCGGTGTTACCGCGGTTTCGGCGATCTCGGGCGATCGCAGCGACTCCAGGGTCCCTGGAACGGTCGCCTTTGCCGGGAGGCGATCTCAGCCCACGCCCTCCACCAGCCCATGCCCTTCACCCCTCTGTCATGCTGAGCGAAATCCGACTCACCCTGAGCTTGCCGAAGGGGAAGGAGGATGAGTCGAAGCATCCCGAGCGAGCTTGCACAACCATGCGGAGTCAGGGCATCTCAACGAGACGGGCTGTGCTACCATCCCCGCCATGCGCGACGGCCGCTTCTACAAGTTCTGGGTCTACATTGTGTGCAGCCCCACTGGCACTCTGTATACCGGGTTGACGGGTTACATCAACGTCCGCATTAAACAGCACAAGACAGGCGCTCTCGAAGGCTTTACCAAGCGGTACGGATGCAAGCGTCTGGTTTATTACGAGAGTTATGACAGCTTCTACAAGGCCGAGCGTCGAGAAAAGCAAATAAAAGGCTGGCGACGAGCAAAGAAAATCGTGCTGATCGAAAAAGTAAATCCTCGCTGGCAGGACCTCGCTGAACACTGGGGCTGGAAGATGCTGTTCCGGGGACAGTCTCTCGTTGAAATTCCCTGAATCCCCATCGTAGTGCACACTCTCTCGGGATGCTTCGACTCATCCTCCTTCCCCTTCGGCAAGCTCAGGGTCAGTCGGAGTTCGCTCAGCAATGACAGTCTTGTAAAAGCCCATTTCCTCTCGCCATGTCCTTCACCCCTGTCATGCTGAGCGGAGTGCGAGCGCATGCGAGCGCGTAGTCGAAGCATCCCGAGGGGCTCTCCCCGGCGATGCAGGGGTCCCCGGCACGCGCGGTTTTCGCGTGCTGGGGCAGGGATACAGGGCATTTCAACGATGAACTACCGGCTCACAACCAGAGAAGAACCAAACTGGTAAGACCTCTGCCAATGGCGTGGGCTGGAAGATGCTGTTTCGGGGACAGTCTCTCGCTGGAATTCCTTGAATCCGCATGGTTGTGCTCACTCGCTCGGGATGCTTCGACTCCTCCTCCTTCCCCTTCGCCAAGCTCAGGGTCAGTCGGAGTTCGCTCAGCATGACAGTCTTGTAAAAGCCCATTTCCTCTCGCCATGTCCTTCACCCCGGTCATGCTGAGCGGAGTGCGAGTCCCGCAAGCCGGGGTCCCCAGCGAGCCCGGTTTTGGCTTGCTGGGGTGGTTCCGGGATGACACGCAGTCGAAGCATCCCGCGGGACCATCCCCGGCGATGCAGGGGGCCCCGGCACGCGCGGTTTTCGCGTGCTGGGGCAGGGATTCAGGGAATTTCAACGATGAACTACCGGCTCACAACCAGAGAAGAACCAAACTGGTAAGACCTCTGCCAATGGCGTGGGCTGGAAGATGCTGTTTCGGGGACAGTCTCTCGCTGGAATTCCTTGAATCCGCATG
>DASVFK010000284.1:0-20332 GCA_036380095.1 Candidatus Angelobacter sp.
GCGGTCCAGAACCATGACGGAAAGAGGAGTCTTGCCATACCCTTCCATGCTGCCCATGGGAGCGGCCATGCCTTCCTGATAGTAGTAAATACGACGGTCGGCGGGATTCACCACGAATGCCCCTCCATTGTCCAGGGAAGGAATGATCGCCGGCGCCGGGGAATCAGCCAGCTTGCCGGGAGCAACCTGCCCTGCGGGAAATTCGGCGGTGTTGCCTTGACCTTCCGTGGCAAGCGGAATCAATCTGACCTGGTCGCTTTCCCGGGAACGGACATACAGATAAGCCGAGGTGAAGGCCAACTGGTCCGGCGAGCGCCCCACGTCATAGACCTGCCGCACCTTGTTCGACGAAACATCAAATTGCAACACATTGTTTTCCCTGTCATTGGCGGCAAAGCCCCAGAGGCCATCGGGCGAGATCTTCAGCGCGGAAAGCCCCGGCCGGCCCGCCATGGTGGCGGTCACGGTCTGGTTCTCGGCGGCGATAATCGCGATTTTGCCATCGCCCCGCGCGGCCACGTACACCGCTTTGCTGCGTGAGGAATAGGCCAACGCCACCGGCTCGCGCCCAACCGCAACATCCGTCACCTTGGCGAGTTTTTCAATGCTGACCACTGAGACCGTTCCATCTTCAGAGTTGGTGACGTAGGCGTTGCGGCCATCGTCAAAGACGATCTCATGATGTCCTTTGCCGGTGGGGATGCGGGCAGCGACGCGGAGATCGTCCACACTCAGCACCGTGACGCCGCTCTCACCCGGATTCTGCGCGGCATCGTTGCCGATCCAGAGATATTTCCCATCAGGCTGCAGGGCCAGACGCACGGGGTTCTCGCCCACCTCCAGGCTGGCAGTGGTGCGAAAGGTCACGCCATCCACCGCGGCCACCTTGTGGGCCGCGGGCATGCTGACGAAAATGCGCTGGCGATTGCCGGAAAGCGCCCAGTCCGCGCCCGGCGCGGGAAGATCGATCATGGTATAGAGCTTGCTGCTGCCGAATCCCAGCCGCGGATCGATCACCAGAATGTTGGGTTCGCGCGTCAGGGCCAGCACGTAGTAAGTGTTCAGGTCCACATCTGGCCGGGCGGAGAGCATCAATTGCAGGAAGGACTGGATCTTGTCGTGGCAGACCGTCTTGTCGGCCGGTTTGCCGGTGCGGTTCTGGTCCAGCCACGCGGCCACGCTCAGGCCTGAAAGCGGGGCACCGGCAGCGTCAGTAAGACGGAATTGCACATACGCCTGTTGTCCTTCGAACATTTCCTGGCCGGTAACGTCGTTCAGGCTCACCGGGACAGGGCCTTGTTGCAAGATCGTGTCCTTCAGCGACGGCGCCACGCGAAAATCCACCTTGATGCCCTTGATGTTGGCCGTCTGTTTCCATGCCAACTCAGGAAGAGCAGGGCTCGCCTCGTTGCCGGCCTTTGCCCCTGCGTCACGGGCCTGTGCCGCCTGCGCCGGGTCGTCATCCGGCAAAGGCACGGTGGTCCGCGCTTGACCGGAGAGTTGCGGCGCTAAAAGCAATAGAACAACAACCATCACCACCAGAATTTGAAATCGACGCATGGTCATGATCTCCGTTCTCGATGAATGCCTGGTATGAATGCCTTTGGAAAATGAAGCGCGGGAGCAGCCGGTCAGGCTGCTCCCGCGAGTTGCTACGGGGTCACCCTAAAGATTCCCCAGACTCCCTTGTCAAACTGGAAGCTCTGGTGAGTCCGGTACAGATAGTCACCCAAAACCCTGAAGGCGCCGCCTGCGCCATTGATCAACAGGATGTCGAAGTGACTGGAGGGCCCAACACCCATCTGTGAACCTTGCCACTCGGAGAATGGGTTGTTGAGCAGGACGTTGGTGGACAACGGCTGGTCCGCGATCACCGTGGAGCAAACCACCGGAGTGCCGAGTATGGTCACGCCGCTGTAGCATCCGCCGGTTGGAACAGCCGTGGTTGTGTAAGGTTCTTCCTCCCACACGTGTCCGTGGATTTGGAAGATGTTGTTGCGCTGGTGTCCCACCGGCTCCACCAGGCGGAAACGCACCGGCGTTCCAGCCTTGGCGGTGAAGATGGGCGTTTGCGGATCGCCGCCGACCTGGCTGTTGCTAAGGACCTTGGTAAAGTCGAAGTCCTTGGTCGTAGTCAGCAGCGTGTCCGCCGGGTAGCCCATGCGGAACCAGTGGGGTTCGGTGCGATAGTTGAATCCGGCGGTGCCGGAATCTTCCGGATCGTCTTCTGCCGCCAGCCGGGGCACGGGTGCGCCGTTCGCGAATTGCATGTTCACGTCGTTCTGCAGCACGAGAACGAATTCGCGGAAGGTGGTCCCGTCAGCCTTGGTGATGGTGGCCGAATCGCGGCTGTTGGCGTCCCAGGTGAAGCTTGAGCCCGCCGGTTCAACCACGGTCGCCGCCACCGCGCCCTTGCTGCCCTGCTTGATGATGTCAGAGGGCAGGTAGTTCACCACGCCATATTCCACCGGCGTGGCCACAAGGGTGCTCCCGGAAAGCCGGAGATGTCCGACGTACCAGGTGTAGGTGATGGTTTGACCTGGAGCGATGATCTGCGTGCTGTTCAAGCCCACCTGCGTCCCATCGTTCGTGCGGCTGTCAAACTCGAACAACTGCGGATGCAGACCGGCATAGCTTGAAGGCCGGACCTGGTTGGCGTTGAAGTTGTTCACGATCATGGGGAACGTGGAGTAACCCGGCTGATCGGGGACAACCGACGGCAGCTTGTTGCGGAGCGTCGTCTTGAGACAATCGCCCGGGTTGGCGCGCAGCACCAGGGGCTCGATAGGAGTGCCCGGGAGCAGCTTGCCGTTCACATCCAGGTCCGAAGTGCGGACGTAGATGATCGCTGTGGGATCGTGCAGCGGGCCGGCCAGTCCGGGAGCCACCTGGGTGGTGCGCGAGTTGTAAACCAAGGTGCCGCCGGGCAGCGCCTGCGCCGCCGTGGTGATAGTGACGTCCGCGACCTTCACCGGAGCCGTGTTGGGGCAAGGCCCGCTGAAGGAAGTCAGGTTGGTGATCGCCGTTGCACTGCCGGCGCTGGTGTTGTTGGGCAACACCACCAGGTCCGTGCGCGCGGCGTTGTAGAGGCGCGCGATGCCCCAGGCGCCGTTCCATTGATCGTCTACCGAACCGCTGGTCTTGTAGAGCAGATCAACCGTGGAGGCGGTGCCCGGAGTGACTTCCGGCGGCAGGTCGAGCTCAAAGTGCTCGGAGATGCCCATCATCTGGCTGTTCCGCCAGCCGGAGCGCGGATCGCTCGGCTCGCGCAGCCACTTGGTGCCGTGCATGGTGAAGTTATGGCCCTCTTCCGTGGCTCCCACCAGCATCCGCACCTGGGCCTTGTCACCGCGATAGGCACGGAACATTGGTGTGTACGGGTCTTTCGGGTCCAGCCCCTGCGTGAGCGCCGGATAGAAGTTGGGCTGCACGTTCAGCGCCGCGTCCTTGCGGACGATGGTGGCATAGGCCCAGCTCAGGTCTCCCGCCGTGCCCGCCGCTTGCGTGTTGGTGAGTGGATCACGCACGCGCAGGGCGATGGGTTCATTGCGGTAGCTCACGGTCATGGTCCCCACATCGGCCGAGGACAGCGCCTCCGGACAAGGCGGTGGAATGACCAGGGTTGGCGTGCTGCCCGGGCACTGCACCGCGGGCTGCAGCAGGAAGGTGTTTTGCGAGAGCGGTATCTGGTCGCGCGCGGGTGGATTGATCGGTACGCCGTTGGCTGTGTAAGCCAGTGCGTAATCCTGAAATTCAATCATGAACTCGCGATACGCCAGACTGGTGGTGGGTGGAGTGATGACAGCTTGCCACGTGGTGGGGCCGCCATCAGAGCGTCCGCCCAGCAGAGCGCCGGTCTCATTGTCCTTCCATGTGGACCCCTGCGGCTCGATCAACAGTCCCATGTAGAGTCCTGCCTGCTGGTGGGTTGACGGGCCGAAGTGATCGTGCGTGAACACCGTGCGCAGGGTGCGGTCCTGGCCGGCGTTGTTGACCGTGGGATCGGCATACCAGCGCTCCACCACGATCTGCGCTCCCAGACCTTCTGGGATGGTGGTGAAGAACGGGTGTTGCTTGGGCGCCAGAGTGGTGGGGCCGCCGGGGATCGGTGTCCAGCCTCCGCCGGCTGCCATGATGGCCTTGATACGCTCTTGCACTTCATCAAAGCTGAAGGCGCCTTCTTCATAGTTCCAGCCGTTCCCGGCGCCGTCTGAGGAGATCACGTCAAACTTCACCAGGTGAATATGCTGGCCGACAATGTCGGTCGGCGTGCGCACCTGGAAGTCATCTTGCTTGTACTCGCCCGGCATCAGGTTGGTGAGCTTGAAGGTGATGCAGTCGCCGGTGTTGGCCCGGAAGAACAGGGGCTGTGGCGGCCGCTGCGCGTTCTTTGTCGGCAGCACGTCCTGCCACAGCGCGCCCATGCGATGTTGCGGGAAGTGCCAGCCGGCCTTGTTGTACTTGGCGTCAAATTGGAAATCGGCGCCCTGGTAAAGGCGCGGTGTTCCCGTCGCCGTCCCGGTATCGCTGATGCAAGGATCGGCAAAAGGAGCGCCGGCTACCGCAGGCAGACCGTTGGTGACGAAGTTCGCGGCGGTTCCGTCCGGAGTAAAGCTCGAGTGATTGCGGACCGCATGGTACGCCATCGCGACCTTCTCCACGGGAGTGCCGCCTTCAGCCACCTGGAACGCCTTGGCCGTCAACAGCGTCTTGTGGAAATCAAGCCGCGTGTGGGCCTCGTTATACGTTCCGCTGGTGATGATGTGGCGCGGCAAGCCGCCGTCGAATTCCGTGAACAGCGGCGGATGCGGCGGACGGTGTCCGGCCACGGCCGTCACGAAGAACGGGAAACCAGGGTTGACGGTGACCGTCGCCGGCAGTGAGACCTGGCCGTTGACGATACTGACCGGGCCCGGCATCGGCGCCATGGCCTTGGTGGGCAGAGGCACCAGGGCGACGATGGGCGTACCCACGGGAATTTCTCCGTCAGGATAAGCCCGCGAGCCCGCAGCCGGACGCCCGTTGGCGTCGAGCTGTGTGCCCGCCTCGAACACGTCATGGACCCGCCACAGACTCCACATGCCCTGCGCAAAGTGAGGATAGAAGTGGCAGTGGAAGATGGAGTCGCCGGCCGTCTGGTTACGATTGCCGCCGCCGTTGTATGTCATTTCCAGCGTGAACGCCGCGCCGGGGCCAATGGCCTGGCTGTCGTCATAGCTGGAATTGTCGCTGTTGGGCGTGTGCACCCACTGGTGCGCGTGCTGGTGATGGATGTGGTGTTCCTTCACCCCACCGTGCAGGATGCGGAACTTGGTGTGGTCGGCGATATAGCTGTGATAGACGTTGGACGGATCATCGGGATAGAGGGCCTTGGTGGCCTTCGGTCCGGGGATCACGTTGCCCGCGGCGTCGCGTGTGTTCGCGGGAATGTCCACCACCATGGCCGGTTCGCCTACCGCCCAGGAGGTGAGGAAATTCTCCTCGTACTTGCATTCGTTGCAGGCCCATTGCGGACCGACCTTCAGGCGATTGGCGATGACTTCCGAGCCGATGCCGCCCGTGCCGTAGTTGATGGCAAAGCCATCCACCGCGCTGTGCAGCGTAAAGCCCAGCCCAGGATCGATGGGACCCTCATTGGGCGGTGCAGGGTTATTGGCCGGATCAAAGAACTCAGGGAAAGCCTGCACCGCGCCGATTTCATCGTGATAGATAATGGTGAACTCGCGGAACGGCTGTTCCCGGTCCGGCAACTCGGGGTTCTTGTAAAAAGTGTTGGCGGGGAAGCGTCCCGGCTGCCCTGCCGTGGTCAGCGGTCCGGTGATCATGGCCGTCAGGTCAGACTTCACAATCTCGGTGCCGCTCAGCATGTTCAGCACCGGCTGGCCTGCCTGGGGATGCCCGGCCGGATACACCGCCTCATAGTTGATAATGGGCTGACCGGCGGTGGTGCGACTGGTGGTGGCAAAATCCAGGTCGTTCTTGGTGACCTGGCTGCGATACCAGCGCGCGCCCGGCGGCTCCACGTTGATGGCGCCGAACAGGCCCGCACTCTGCTGGCCGCCGTCGCCTTCGCCACCTACCGTGTCCGTGCTGTACATCACGTACCCGCCCTCGTGCTGGGCAAAGAGCGTGTACTTTACGGTCTGTCCGGGAGCGGCAAAGCTGCTGGCGTTGACGCCGACGAACGATCCGTCGTCGCTGATGTTGTTCACCAGTTGCATGCCGATCACGTGGATGGAAGCGTTGCGCGTGTTGACCTGATCAGGATCTTTACGCGTTGGACTGAGCAGGTTGGTGAAGGTGATGGTCAGGCAGTCGCCCACGTTCATACGCAGGACCATCGGCCGTGGCCGCTTGTCCGGGCGCAACTGCACGTTGCCGGCGCTCAACACGGTGCCGGTGATGGGAACGACATCGCGCTTGAGCGCGAAGATCATGCCTGTGGCTTCCAAAGCGCCCAGCCGGTTCAGGAAAAACGGCTGGTCCAGGGCCACAACTTGGGCTGTGGTGAAACGTTGACACGTAGTCGGCGGAGCAGCCTGCGCGTTTGCCACCGCGGGCATGAGCAATGCCACAAGCAAAGCGCAAACCAATAGCCAAAGGACATATCGCGAGCCAATGAGCGACATAAATCCTCCTCGACTTGCAGAACGCAAGTCTATGTTCGGTGGTGCGGCGGACCCCAGGAAGTTGTGTGCAGCTTGATCTGTCGGGCCAGATCAGGATGGTCGGCCTTCCGCTGCAAGGCTGGCATCATTGCCTTCAGCCTTCTTCCCTGGATTCAATGCGGTTCTTGTTTGCGAGAGGCGAATAGAGCCGGGGAGCCGGCCAAGAGACAGGATCGGGCCCCACTCTCTTGAACCGTTACTGCTCCCCTTGGGCTTCTTACGTCAGTTGTGACAACTTAAGTCAGTTGTGACAAAAACCACATGGCGCAAGGCGCCGGCCTTGCACGTGACTGCGAGCAGGTTCCGGGCAGCTGCCGGATTTGCTTCCAGGGATCCGCATTCCCAGGGAGGAAAATCCGGGCGCTGTTCAAACCTGAAACTTACCCTCTCATTGGGTTGGTGAGCACCTGGATTAGAAAAAATATAGAATTTTCTTGGCCAGGAACTCTTTAGTTCCGTTCTGAACTGCTTGCGCGCAGCTTCGGATACTTGCAGTTGATCTGAATTGCTTCGGACGTTTGGAAAAACGGAAGAAAAGGAAACATGCGTTTGTACACCTCAGGTTCGCGCTCGAAGAGTACTTGCTCTCCGCGATGCTCTCTAGCCCAGTTTCAGCGTTGGTCTGACGGCCGCTTGACTTGTATGGCACAGGCACTCTTGCCTGTGCCCAACGAAATCTGAAGGATGCCGGCACAGACAGGAGTTTCTGTGCCACATCTGTCAAGACCGGCCCTGAAAGCGGTCTAGTAATTCAATTGCAGCACGGTCAGGGGCCGGCGACGCCGGCCTCCGACCGTGTACCACCGGCGGTGCGCCCCAGCACCACCGGAAAACCCGTTCATCTAACCGCCACCGCGCGCGATCGCTTGGTTCAGCCTTAGGCAGCTCAACGTGAATCGCGTGAAGGCGTCTTTTCTCCACTGGCCGTGGCCGAACCGCCGCTCTCTTCACCTTTGAGCGTCGCTTCAATCACGGCGCCGAGCTTCGCCGCCGACGTGAGCCCGGAGGCATAGTTCCAGACGTGCGTTACGTCGTTTCCCACCGCGACCGTGGGCGGGTGGTCCTGCTTGGACGAAAGATAAATGTTGAACGCCTTCCAGATCTGCTCCAGGTCGCCGCGGCGGCCGGTGACAAACGTCCAGCCGGGCCCCGCGTGGAACAGCTCTGCGTATTTCTTGAGTCTTTCCGGCGTATCGTTCTCCGGATCAACGCTCACGGAAATCAGGCGCACGCCGGCTTCGCCCTTCTCCCGCATGTTCTTCTGCACTTTGGCGAAGTTTGCCGTCAGCGGCGGGCAGATGGTGGTGCAGGTGGTGAAGATGAAATTGATGGCCACCGTCCTGCCCTGTACCAGGTCGCTGTAGAAGCGCAGCTTGCGGCCGTCCTGGTCAAGAACCTCTACATCGGGGACGGCGGGCGCCCTGGATTTGACCGCGGTCCTGGCTTCCTCCGTGCGCGCGCCGTCAGGGCGCGGTTGCGGCGACGCCGCTTGCGGTTGCTGGGCCGCAACAAACCCAGGCAAGGCCAGGGCGGCCCACGCAAGCGTGGCGCACGTGAACTCCCACAACGTAGATTTCCTGGTTCTCATGGCTTGGCTCACTGCTTCTTGGTCTGGTCAGCGCCGCTCTTCTCCGCCGGCGGTATCTCGGAAGCCTGCGCCTCCACTGCGCGCACCATCAGATATGGCAGCTGGTTGCGCCGGATCTTGAGCGACGGGATCTGCACCGTGGCGTAATATACACCGGGTTGCGGCGGTGTAAACGTGAACTGATACAGACCTTCTCCCACCGGCTCCGCGTCCAATTGCATCTGGCGAAGTCCTTCCGCCAGGAGCACGGTCACCTCCACGTCTTTCAGCGCGCCGCGCGGCTTGTCAGTATCGGCATCGGTGAGCCGGAACTGCACCTGCGCGCTCTCCCCGGCCCTGACTTGCAGGTTGGTCTTGACCGGATGCAGGTCCACGGCAACCTGGTTTTTCTTTTTCAGCAGCGGATTCACCATCACGGAGAATTCAAAGCAGTGCGAGAGGCTCGGCGAATCCACGAAAATCGGCACGTCATAGCGCCCGGGCTTGGGCAGCCGCAGACCTACGGAGTAGACCCCGGGCTCGGTTTCATGAATGCTGCGGTCCACGATCATCACCGCGGCCGGCGTTTTCCCGTAGCCTTCGATACTCTGCATCGGCGCCGCCATGCCTTCCTGGTAGAAGTAAATGCGGCGGTCTCCCGGGTTGGCGATGAACGCAGAGTCGCCGTCCAGCGAAGCCACCACGGGGGACGCAGGCAGGTCGCCCAGCGCTCCCGGCGCTTTCTGGCCTGCAGGGAACTCAGCCGTGTGCGACGTTTTCCCCAGATCGGAAAGCGGAATCAGCCGGACGTGGTCGCTCTCGCGCGCGCGCACGTAAACATACGACGTGGTCAGCGCAAGCTGGTCGGGCGAGCGATCGACTTGGTACTCCTGAATGAACTTGCCGGAAGCGGTGTCGAAGAGGAGCACGTTGTCCTCAAGCCCATTGGCGACGAAACCCCAGCGGCCGTCCGCGGTGAGAATGAGCGCTGTAAGCCCCGGCTTGGCCGCGAGGCTGGAGGTTACGTCCTGGCTTTCGGCAGAGATCACGGTGATCTTGCCATCGCCCTGGCCGGCCACATAGACGCTCTTGCTGCGGGCCGAGTACGCCAGCGCCACCGGACCGCGGCCTGCGGGCAGGTCCTTGACCTTGGCCAGCTTCTGCGTGCTGATCAACGAGACTGTTCCCTCGTCCTGGTTGGTGACGTACGCGTTCTGGCTTTCGTCGAAGGTGATTTCGTGGTGGCCTTTGCCGGTGGCGATGCGCGCCGCCACTTCCAACGTGGAAGCATCCACCACGGCAACGCCGCTCGGCGTGGAGCCTCCCGGCGCATCCACCCCCACCCAGAGGTACTTCCCGTCAGGCTGAAGGGCCACGCGCACCGGCTTGCCTCCGATGTTTACGTTGCCGAGGTAACGGAACGTGACCGCATCCAGCGCCCCTACCTGGCCTGAGCCGGGCATGCTGATGAAGACGCGGCTGGCGTTGCGCGCCTGCACCCAGTCGGCCCCGGGAGCAGGCAGGTCAATGATGGTGTAGAGCTTGCTGGTACTGAATCCCACTCGCGGATCAATCACCATGATGCTGGGCTCGCGGGTAAGGGCCAGCACATAATACGTGTTCAGGTCCACTTCCGGCCGCGCCGAAAGCTGCATCTGCAGAAAAGACTGGATTTTTTTGTGGCAGGTAGCTGCATCCGCCGCCTTCTCGCCCTGCATCGGGTCCATCCACGCCGCCATCTTCAGCCCGCTCATGGGCGCGCCCGCGGCATCGGCAAACTTGAACTGGAGAACGGCCTGCTGGCCCTCCACCATTTCCGTGGAAGTGACCTCATTGAGGCTCACGGGCACCGGACCGGTCTTGATGATGACGTCCTTCAGCGAGACCACGCCGCGGAAGCCGATCTTTATTCCGGAGATTGTGGCCCTCTGCCTCCAAGAGGCATCCCCAGCAAGTGCCGCAGCCCCTGAGTCAGCGGCGCCCGCAGTTGCGGGTGCTTCCTGCGGTTTCTGATCAGGGGCCGCAACCTTGTTCGGATTGTCGTCCGGTAAAGGGACTGTGGTGCGCTGTTGTACAGCACCGGCGTTCAGTCCCGCGAGGAAAAGACAGACTACGAAAGTAAGCGAAAGAAATCTGAGTCGTAACATTTTGCACCCGCAATCTTGGTTTTTTTCGAACTTGATAAAGCCATGGGAGCAGCCGGCCAGGCTGCTCCCATGGGTTGTGTTTACGGAACCAGAAGTACCGTGGGATCAACCTGGTCAACGGCGTCCAGGCTCAACACCAAGCCACCTTTCGGACCGATGACAGGCGCCTTCACCCGCAGGAGGCCCCAGACTCCCTTGTCGAACTGGAAGCTCTGGTGCGTGCGGTAGAGGTAGTCACCGGCTACGTGGAACGTCCCGCCGGCGCCGCCGGAGGGAATGATGTCGAAGTGACTGGACGGTCCCACGCCCATCTGCGAGCCTTCCCAGTTGGAGAACCGGTTGTTCACGAAGTCGCTTGGTGATACCGGATTGTCCGCGATGATCGTGGACCCCAACACAGGAGTTCCCAGAATGGTGCGGCCGCTGTAGGTGCCTCCAGTGAACGCCACTGGAGTGGTATAGGGTGCTTCCTCCCACACGTGACCGTGCAGTTGGAATATGTTGTTCCGCGGATGACCCACAGGCTGTACCAGACGCAGGCGAATGGCCTGTCCCGGCGTTGCCTTGAAGATCGGCGTCTGCGGGTCCTGACCCAGCACAACGTTGGTGAAGAAGTTGGTTACGTTGTTGCTCAGCACGTTGGTGAAATCCACGTCCTTGGTGCAGAGCACGCCAGGCAAGGCGCACGGATTGGAGACACACAACGGGTTGGTGAGGTCGCATACTACCCCTCCGCCGCTGAGTGGGGTCTCCGGCGCATAGCCCTTGCGGAACCAATGCGGTTCAGTGCGGTAGTTGAATCCCGCCTGTCCCGTATCCTCTGGGTCTTCCTCGCCTCCCACTTTGTTCACCGGGTGGTTGCTCTTATAGCGCATGTTCACGTTGTTCTGCAGCACCAGCACAAATTCACGGAACGTAGTGAGGTCTGCTTTGGTGATGTTGGCTGAAGCCCGGCTGTGCGGGTCCACGGACCAGGAAGAGCCTTGCGGTTCAATGATCAAAGCTCCCACTGCGCCCTTGGAGGCCTGCTTGATGGGATCAGCCGGCATCAGGGCCACAGACCCGAACTCCACCGGCGTGTGAATGATGCGGTTGGTGTTGGGATCCACCCACGCCACGCCGGCATACCACTGGTAACTGCGTTTGTTGCCAGGGCTGACGGTCTGGGCCGGGTTCAGGCCAACGTTGAAGCCATCGCTGTTGAGAACGTTCAGCGAGAGCATTTCAGGATGCAGCCCAACCACGCGCGAAGGGACTACCTGGTTGGAGTTGAAGTTGTTCACGATCATGGGCAGCGTGTTGTAGCCCGGCAGATCGGCGATCACTGAGGGCAAGTGGTTGCGCAGGGTCAGGTTGATGCAGTCGCCCGCGGCGGCGCGGAGGACCAGCGGTTCAACCGGGTAGCCCGCTCTCAGATTGCCCGTGGTGGTATCCAGATCGGACGTGCGCACGTAGATGATCGCGGTGGGATCCTGGAGCGGACCGGTTTCATCGCCCAGAATGCCCTTCTGGACCGTGGTTGCACGCGAGTTGTAAGTCAGCGTTCCGCCCGGCAGGTTCGCCGCAGAGATCGCTGTCACGTCGAAGGACCGCACCGGCGCGCCCTTGGGGCAGACACTGTATCTGCTGCCGGGTGCCGGAGTGGGACCAAGAGAAACAACTGTCAGCGTGTCGCTGGTAGGAGCAGCGAGCCCGTCCGTTGGGGCCGGGGCAGCCGCTGCCAGGCAGATGTTGCCGGTGCACGTCGACGGCGCCGTGTAGAAGTCAGTTTCCTGCATTTCGTCGAGGGGTACCAGTGAGCTAGTTGCGCTGGAAGTGCCCGTGTCCAATGACGTGGTGGATATGGACGACATCAACACCGTATCCGTTGTGATGGTAGAAGTGTTGAAGTCCTCCACGTTAAGCGTGGTGTTCTGCTTGCCGCCGTTGGTGTTGTTGGGAAGCACCTGGAGGTCGGTCCGCAGGCCGTTGTAAGCGCGGATCAGGCCCCACAGCCCGTTCCACTGATCGTCCTCGGAAGCGCCAGGCTCATAGAGGAAGTCCGCTACGCCGTTGGTCTTCACGAAGTTGGACAATGGAGGCAGATCGAACTCGAAGTGTTCGGAAATGCCCGCGATTTGGCTTCCGCGCCAGCCGGAGCGCGCGTCGCTTGGCTCGCGCAACCAGCGTGTTCCGTGCACGTGGAAGTTGTGCCCTTCCTCGTGCGCTCCCACCAGCATGCGCACCTCGATCTGGTCGTCCTGGTAGGTGCGGAATACAGGCGTGTAAGGATCGCCGCCACGCAGATCAGCCGTGAGCGGCGGATAGAACGTCGGTTGCACGTTCAAAGCCGGGTTCGCACGCGTGATGGTGGAACGATAAACCTGTCCCAGATCGCCTGCGGCGCCGGCAGCCTGCCCCCCTGTGGCCGGATCGATGATGCGCAACGGAATCGGTTCGTTGCGGTAGTTCGTAGTGAAGGTTCCTACGTCAGCCGCGGAGATGGCCTCCGGACATGGCGGTGTAATGGTCTTGGTTTGCGGACAAATCTTGGCCGGTTGCAACAACACCGTCGGGTTCCCCGGTAGCAGCGGAACTTCGTCGCGTGCCGGCGGGTTGACCGGGACAGTGCCGGCGTAGGCCAGGGTGTAGTCCTGGAACTCCATCATGAACTCGCGATAGCTGAGCGAGTTGTTGACGTTGTTCGTGATAATGGCTTCCCAACCGGTGGGACCGCCATCGGCGCGGGTGCCGAACGCAAGACCCGTCTCCGAGTCTTTCCACGTGGAGCCCTGCGGCTCAATCAGCAGTCCCATGTACAGTCCGGCCTGCTGGTGGCTGGAAGGTCCGAAGTGGTCGTGCGTGAAGACCGTACGCAGAGTGCGGTCTTGGCCGGCGTTGTTGATCGTGCTGTCCGCATACCAGCGCTCCACCACCACTTGGGCTCCCAGTGCGTCCGCTCCAGGGAAGAACGGGTGCTGCTTCGCCGTGAGGGCGCCGCGTACGCCGTTCCAGGTGCCTCCGCCCGGGTCCTGCGGTGTGGGCGGCGAATCGATGGCCTTGATGCGTTCAATCACTTCGCCGGGACTGAACGCGCCTTCTTCATAGTTCCAGCCGTTGCCGGCGCCGTCAGAAGCGGTCACGTCGAATTTCACCAGGTGAATGTGCTGGCCGATTACGTCGGTGGGCGTGCGCACCTGGAAATCGTCCTGGAACATTTCGTTGGGAATCAGGTTGGTGAACTTCAACGTGATGCAATCATTGGTGTTGGCGCGGAAGAACAGCGGCTGCGGCGGGCGTGTGCCGGCGCGCGTGGGAGCTACATCTTCCCACAAGGCGCCCATGCGGTGCTGCAGGTAGTGCCAGCCCACCTTGTTGTATTTCACATCCAGCTGGATGTCCGCGCTCTTGTAGATCCTGTCTACGCCAACGGCCGCGCCAGTGTCGCTGATGCAGGGATCAGCAAAGGGCGCGCCCATCTGTGCGCCAAGTGGGTTGGCCACAGTCTTTCTGGGCAGGCCGTTGGTGACAAAGTTTCTAGCGAGGTTCTCCTGCGTGAAGCTCGGGTGATTGCGAGTCCCGTTGTACTGGATCGCCGATTGCTCAGCCACAGTCCCGTTTTCCGGGTAGGAGATGGCCTTGGCCGTCAACAGCGTCTTGTGGAAATCAAGACGATTGTGAGCCTCGTCAAACGTCCCGCCGGTGATGATGTGACGCGGCAGGCCGCCATCAAACTCCGTGAAGTACGGAGGCTTGGGCGGACGGTGTCCGGCCACTGCGGCCACGAAGAACGGGTAGCCGGGATAAGTGACGATCGGGTTAGGCAGCACTACCTGGCCGTTCACGATGCTGACCGGGCCGGGCATTGGCGCCATGGCAATCGTAGGCAGCGGAACCAGCGCCGGGATGGGCGTGCCGACCTTGATTTCTCCATCCGGATAAGCGCGTGAACCTGCAACCGGGCGCCCAGCGGCGTCAAGCTGCGTGCCTGGTTCAAAGGTATCGTGCGTGCGCCACAAGCTCCACATTCCTTGCGCGAAATGCGGGTAGAAATGGCAATGGAAGATGGAATCTCCCACCACCTGGTTGCGGTTGCCGCTGCCGTTGTAGGTCATCTCCAGCGTGAAGGCCGCGCCGGGGCCAATGGCCTGGCTGTCGTCGTAGCTGGAGTTGTCGCTATCGGCCGTGTGCACCCACTGGTGCGCGTGCTGGTGATGGATATGGTGCTCCTTCACCCCGCCGTGCAGAATACGGAATTTCGTGTGGTCGCTGATGTAGCTGTGATAAACGTTCGAGGGATCGTCAGGATACAGGGCCTTGGTGGCCTTGGGTCCGCGGATCACATTGCCTTGCGCGTCGCGAGTATTGGCCGGAACATCCACCACCATGGCGGGTTCGCCCACGGCCCACGAGCTCAGGAAGTTTTCTTCATACTTGCACTCGGTGCAGTTCCACATGGGGCCCACACCCAGGCGGTTGGCGATGATCTCCGAACCAATTCCGCCTACGCCGTAGTTGATGGCAAAGCCATCCACCACGCTGTGCAGGGTAAAGCCGATGCCCTCGGCGATGGGGCCTTCTCCCGGAGGTGCGGGATTGTGCAGCGGGTCAAAGAACTCAGGGAACGCCTGCACCGCGCCGATTTCGTCGTGATAAATGATGGTGAATTCGCGGAACGGTTGTTCGCGGTCCGGAAGCTGCGGGTTGGGGAAGAACGTGCCTGGGTTAAAACGTCCGGGCTTGCCGCTCGTCGCGATTGGCCCTGTGATGAGCGCCGTGATATCGGACTTGATGATCTCATTGGTGGCGGAGAGCATGTTCAGAATAGGCTGTCCGGTAAACGGGCCGGAGAGGTACGTCTTCTCATAGTCGATCAGAGGCTGGCCGGCCGTGGTCCTTCCCACGGTCGCCAGGTCCATGTCGTTCTTGGTGACCTGGCTGCGATACCAGCGGGCGCCCACCGGTTCCACGTTGATGGCGCCGAAGAGCCCGGCGCTCTGCTGGCCGCCGTCACCCTCGCCGCCCACCGTGTCCGTGCTGTACATCAGGTATCCGCCCTCTTTCTGGGCAAACAGGTGATAGGTGACCGGAGGGCCGCCGGGCGCGGCAAAGCTGCCGATAGTCCCGGGGTTGGCGCCGACGAACGATCCATCGTCATTGATACTCTGCACCAGCTGCATTCCCATCACGTGGATGGAAGCATTGCGCGTGGCGACCTGATCATTGTCCTTGCGGGGCACCGCGAGCAGGTTGGTGAAAGTAATGGTGAGGCAATCACCCACGTTCATGCGCAATACCAGCGGACGTGGCCGCTTGTCTGAACGCAGTTGCACCTTGCCGGCCGTGAGCGTGGTGGCCGGAGGTATGGGAACAACATCCTGCTTCAGCGCGTAGATCATGCCCGTGGCCTCCAAGGCGCCCAGACGGTTCAAGAAGAACTGCTGGTCCAGGGCCACAACTTGGGCAGTGGTTTGACGTAAACACGTGGTCGGCGGAGGGGCCGGCGTAGGCGCCGGAGTTGCTGTCCCTCCTCCATCAATGGGTACAATCATTGTCGTTTGGGCAAGCAACCCGAGCGGCATCAACGCGGCCGCCAGGAGAAACAAGCCCAGCAGACGAAAACCATATCGCGAGCCAATAGGCGACATAGATCCCTCCCAACTTGCTGTAACGCAAGTCTTATGTTCGGTGGTACGGCGGATCCCAGGAAGACTGACGCATGACCTGTTGGGCCAGGTCACAATCGTCAGCTTGCAGCTGTAAAGACGGTCTCATCAAACAATGTCTTCCTTCCTTGGATAACAAGCAGCAACTACACAGGAGAGGTAGAATGAAGCGGGGAGCCGGTGAAGAGACGAAGATTGGGCTCTTTGCTCTTCGAGCCAATCCGCGCTCCCCCTTGCGACTTCTAAGTCAGTTGTAGCAAAACCGCAGCGCGCACGGCGCCTTGCCGGCGCATGATTTCCAGGAGAGTTCCGGCAGCAACCTGATTCGTGTACGGGATCCGCTTTTCCACGAACGCGAATCCGACTGCTGACCGGAACCTGAAACTTACCCTCTCGCTTGCTTGGTGAGAAACTGGATTAGGAAAAATATAGATTCCTCTCTTGCCGCCCCTTTGCACAATCGAATCACTTGAGCGCATTGCCTGGCAAAATCGCTTCACAAATAAGCACGTTGCGCCATAACTTAATCATTTACGACTTCACCAAATTATTTTTGTTTCGCAGGAAACGCTCGATTCGCAGATAGTGACGAAGTTGATCACTGCTTTCTTTCGCAAGCGCTGCGTATATTTTTCTAGACATTTGCTTCCACGCGCTGATCGTGCCTGGCGCGCGGCCAAGAATACTTCCATCGAGAAGAGCAAGCAGGCCAGGACAGATTGCTCCAGCGCCGTCACTTGAGCGAAGCGCGACTGGCCTGGATTTCGGACCGCCGATTGGATGCCGGCGGGAAGCGGACTGACGCGGGCAGGAACCAGTGATAAAATGGCCTTCGTCAGCTTGTCTGTAGGCCCGTAGCTCAGTTGGTTAGAGCGCTTCCTTGACACGGAAGAGGTCGATGGTTCGAGTCCATTCGGGCCTACCAGTTTTTTCGATGGCTTTCCTACCCGTCGGCGACCAGCACGATCTTGCCTGTCACGCCTCCCTTTCCGAGCAACTCGTGCGCTTGTCGTGCCTCGGCGAGCGGAAATCGCTGCGCAATCAGCGGCTTGATTTTTTGCTGTCGCAGCAGGTCAAACAGGGCGGCCAAATCCTCTCGAAACAATGCTGGTTTCAGGCGCTTGAGCGTCTGGATGCTGTAGGGCACCACCCGTTTCCGGCCCGGGAGAAGCCAGCTGCGGGCGATATACAGCCCGAAAATGGCGATGGCACGAAAACGATGACGGCCGCCTGAACCACCTGAAGCCAATCGTCCCCCACTGAGCGAGCCAGTCAGGCCATACGCCACCACCTTCCCGCCAGGACGCAGGGCCTCGCGGGAAAGCCATATATGCGTGCCGCCGATACCGTCAAAGACGGCGTCTACACCCTCGCTCGTGCGGCGGCGAATTTCTTTCACGAAGTCCTGGTGCTGGTAGTCAATCGGGATACCGCCCAGGCCGGAAACCACCGGCGCTCCTCGCGCTGAACAGGTGCCGTACATCTCCAACCCGGCGAGCCGCCCGAGTTGCAACAGGGCCGTGCCGACGCCGCCTGACGCGCCATCAATCAGCACGTGCTGGCCCGGCCTGACCTTCGCGGAGCGATGCAGCATCTGGTACGCGGTCACGTAGTTCAGAATCAGACTGACCGCCTCTGCGGGATCCAAACCGGATGGCGCCGGAACCAGTTCAAGTTGCGGCAGGCAGATGAACTCCGTATACGCGCCAAAAATCGGCAGCGCGGCAACCATCTGGCCTGGTTTGATTCCTGATGGTTCGGTTCCAGAGACGCCGTCGCCGAGGCGGTCCACTACGCCAACCAGGTCCCATCCCGGCGTGAAAGGCAGGCGGGGCGTTTCAGGATGAATGCCCTCACGCATCATCACGTCGGGCAAGGCGACACCTGCGGCCTGCACTCTCACCCGCACTTCACCACGTTTCGGCTCGGGGCACTCTTCTTCAACCGCCTGCAAGGCATCGGGCCCGCCGTAGTGAGTCACGATGATTCGCTTGTGTCTCACAAGCCTCTCGCTCCCTGGTTAGCATAATCTTTTTGGGAAAGAAAAACTCGCCACTAGATTGGCGCGTCAAGAAAAGGCAGGCTTATCCGCGCAGCTTGGCTGCAATCTGTTCGCGCGCCACCGTCGCCTGCTCGCCGCTCTTCAGGTCCTTCAGCCCGAACTGGCCTGAAGCAACTTCGTTCTCGCCTACGAACAAGATGTATCTGGCGCCCGCCCGCTCGGCGGCTTCAAACGATTTCTTGAGGCGGAACGTTTCATCGCCCAGCTCCGCGGCAATGGCTTTCTTGCGCAGGTCGCGCGCGATGACCGCAGCTTCCGCATTCATCCCCTGCCCCAGCGGCGCAACATACACCACCGGATTCAGGTCAGGGACGCCCACGGTTTCTTCCGCCTGCAGCGCCAGCACAAACCGATCAAGCCCCAGGGCAAAACCGATGCCCGGCGCCTTGGGGCCGCCCAGCGCTTCGGAGAGACCGTCATAGCGTCCGCCGCCCAGCAGCGCACTCTGCGCACCCAGCCCGCCGTGCGTGAACTCGAATGTGGTGCGCGTGTAGTAGTCCAATCCGCGCACCATGCGCTCGTTGATCTCATAGCGGATGCCCACGTGGTTCAGGATCTTCTTTACTTCGTTGAAGTGCTCGCGGCAGGGCTCATCGAGGTAAGCGGAGATTTTCGGCAGCGATTCGATGATCGGCTGGTCCTCCGGCACTTTGCAGTCGAGCACACGCAGTGGGTTGGTCTCCGCGCGGCGCCGGCAGTCGGCGCACATCTTGTCTTTCACAGCGGCCAGCGCTTCACGCAACGCTTGTCCGTAGCGAACGCGGTCTCCGGCGCAGCCCACGGAGTTCAACTGCAACGTCCATTCCTTGATTCCGACTTCGCGCAGCAGGTGCGCCAGCATGGCGATGATCTCAGCATCGCGCGCCGGCGACTCGCTCCCCGCCGAGGTTGGCCCCAGGACCTCCGCGCCGATCTGGTAGAACTGCCGGTAGCGTCCTTTCTGCGGACGCTCGCGCCGGAACTGCGGGCCTATGTAGTAAAGCTTTTGCATCTTGCCCGTCTCGCCCAGTTTGTGCTCGATGTAAGCCCGCACCACGCCGGCGGTGTTCTCCGGGCGCAGGGTCAGCGACTGCGCCTTCTCGCTCTGTGCCCGCGGACGGTCTTCCCAGGTGAACATCTCTTTGGAAACAATGTCGGTTTCTTCGCCCACGCCGCGGGCGAACAACTGTGTGTCTTCGAAGACAGGTGTGCGTATCTCGTGAAAGCCGTAGCGATGAAAAATTTCACGGCAGGCCTGCTCCACGTGCTGCCACAACGCGGTTTCCGGCGGCAGGATGTCACGGGTGCCGCGCACGGCTTTGATAACACCAGCCATTAGTAGTTAGCCATTAGCAAGCATGCCTGGTTGATTCGCAGTCACGATGAAGCTGGAATCAACCTCACCTTCTCAAAGCTGTCATCCTGAGCGAGTCCGAGGGAGCTAGCGACTGAGGGCGAGTCGAAGGACCCCGAGCGACTGTCCCTTAGCCATTCGGATTCAGGGAATTTCAACGAAGAACATCCTTCCGTTCGTAGATCGAAAGGCCGACTTCCGTTCCTTTGTCAACGCGCCTGAAATTCCTTGCGATACGCCTGGGTATAGTCTACATAATTCCCGGCGTACATCCGGATCATCTTCTGCGACTCTTCATCATCGATCTTCTTGCGGAATTTTCCCGGCACGCCCATCCACAGCGAATAGGGTTCCACCACGGTGTTTTCCGGTATCACCGTTCCCGCGGCGATGATCGATCCTTCGCCGATCTTCACGTTGTTGAGAATCACGCAGCCCATGCCGATGAGGCAACGGTCGCCCACAGTGCAGCCGTGCAAGGTGACCGAGTGGCCCACGGTGACCCAGTCGCCCATGGTCACACCGTACTTGTAACGCATGCCGTGCAGCACCGAGCAGTCCTGCACGTTGGAGTTCTTGCCGATGCGGATGGCGAACACGTCACCGCGCAGTACGGCGTTCATCCACACGCTGGAGTTTTCCCCGATCTCCACGTCGCCGATGATCTGCGCCGATTCGTCGATATAGCACGACTCGTGGACCCTCGGAAAAATACCCTGGTAAGGACGCAACATATACGGGAATTGTTGAAGGTAACACGCGACTGCGACCGGCGGCAATCGGACCGGACGGCAATTTGCGCTTACTGCGGACTAGGGCAATACGCACGGCTTTGCTCGGGTCCTTCCACTCTCCCTCATCCGGCATCGCGGGGGCTCGGGCCGCTCAGGGTTTAGGCAGCGGGCTCAGA
>DASVFK010000285.1:0-8983 GCA_036380095.1 Candidatus Angelobacter sp.
CTGCGGCCGCTTCCGAGACCGCTGAGAGCGTCTTGCTGGTTTGCTGCACAGCGTTTTTCTTGTACTCTTCCGGCGTGCTCCCCACCACCATGGGGTCGGTGGTGAAAGTATGAAACGGGCTCATTACCGTCACGGCCGTAACTTTTGCGCCTGTCTGCTTGGCAAGCATCAGCCCTTCCTCAACAGCTTTGGAAGCTAGTTCAGATCCATCAGTGGCTATCAGGATGTTGGTAATCATGATCGTCCTTTCCGGGTTCCGGCGAACCAGGACCCTTGCAGCTAGTAGGACGTCTGGCTTGAATGAAGGACGAGCGGAATGACGAGAAGCCAAATACTCGCGAATTTATCCTAAGCAGGATTTGAACGCGTGGGCTGTGACCGCGGTCACCTGCCGGGCGTGACGGTTCGTTGCAGCGGACCGGAACCGTACGCCCGCCGGTACGGCCGCCTCAGCCTCATGTCCCAGTTTTGTATGATGAAGTGTGCGATCTCGGCTTGTTGTCTTTATCAGTGTTGTCCAATCCATCATTTTCCTGGGCCATTGGTTCCTGTATCTCACCTGGTCGAGTTTTTGGGGTGGCGCGGCCTCTTCTCTCGCAGTGAAGCTTGCGTTGGCCTTGCTCTCCATCAGTTTTGTTGGCGCTTCATTGCGTGGATGGTATTCGTATCGTCCGCTGGTACGGATTTGGTACACGGTGGCGGCGGTGTGGCTCGGCTTTGCCGGCTATTTCTTGTGGGCGGCGCTGCTGTGCTGGATTGTGTACGCGGTGTCAACGCTTTTGCGGCTGGGTTGGGCGCCGCCGTTGATCGCAGATTCGCTGTTCGGTGCGGCGGGGCTAACGAGTCTCTATGGCTTGGTCAACGCCAACATCCTGCGTGTCACCAAGATCACGGTTGCCCTGCCCGGTCTGCCCGCGCAGTGGCGCGGGCGTACTGCAGCGTTGATCAGCGACCTGCACCTGGGACATGTAAGGAACCAGCGTTTTGTGCGGCGCGTGGTGAGCAAGCTGCGGGCCTTGCAGCCGGACGTGGTCTTCATTGCCGGTGATCTCTATGACGGCACCGCAGGCGACTTTGAAAAGCTGGCGGAGCCCTGGGTGGAGTTTCTCTCTTCAACACAGACAGACCATCAAGAGCAAGCGCATGCGGGAGCTGTATTGGGCGAGCACGAGTCTGCGGACCCGGTCAGCTCAGCTTCAGCGCAGGCAAGAGTGCCTGCGCTCCACAATTCAGGACCACGCGTCGCTCAGGGAACAGTATCAGGAGCCGTGGTGCCGGCGCCGCACGAGCCCGTCCATGGCGTCTACTACATCGCCGGCAACCATGAGGAGTTTTACAGCCACGCCGAGTACCTTCCCGCGCTCACACGGGCGGGCGTGCGCGTCCTGAACAACGAAAAAGTCGAGCTCGATGGATTGCAGTTGGTCGGCGTGCACTACCGTGATGCCATCGAGCCGGAAAGCTACCGCGCGATCCTGCGTCGCTCCGCCCTCGACCGCAGTCGCGCCAGCATTCTTTTGCTGCACGCGCCGGTAAAGCTGGGAATCGCCGAAGAAGAAGGAATCTCGCTGCAGCTCTCCGGCCACACCCACGGCGGCCAGTTCTTCCCTTACACCTGGATCGCCGGCCGCGTCTGGGGAAGATTCATCCACGGGTTGCAGCGGCTGGGCAATCTTCAGGTTTACACGTCGTATGGAGCAGGCACGTGGGGACCGCCGCTCCGGGTAGGGACATGGCCGGAGGTTGTGCTGATCAGCTTTGAGTAGATTCGACTGGCAGGTTTGAATGCGCTTAAACAGCTTTCTGTTCGCCCTCACGTTGGTACCGTTCGTACCAGTGCACGATTAGGTCAGTCGCGTGTTGCTGAAGCGCCTTTTCAGCGGTGGTCCGAGAATAAGTACGCCGCGGCCGCAGGCCGGCGAAGTTCAGGGAGATCGGGGTGATCGTATCGCGTTTCGGATTCCTGGATGAGTGCAACCAGACCGCCATGATGTGCATGGCTGGGATACTGAGAAAACGGAGTTCCTGAGACTTTTGTTTTGACGCAGTCCCTTCTTTCTTGATTGCCGCGGCAAGATCCTCGGCAACTGTGCCTGTACTCATGCGCGCGACGAAGTGGTGCTTGTCTCTTTGCTGCATCTCCACCTTGGCCAGGAGGCCACCAGCGGATTGCACCAGAAGCACCCACCCTCCCGGTTGCATTTCGCTGAGCCCCGCGCGGGCCGCGGGCGCGAGCGTCGTGCTATAAATCCGCATTGCCCCGAGGATCCGGTAAGCGGGCCGTTTCGCTTGCCACGTCGGCTTCGCAGGCACCGCGGCTTTTGCGGCTCGAATATGTGCGAAATGATCGGCTTGCAGGTGTGTTTCTAGGTGCGAATGCAGCTCCCGTTCCAGTGCCTGCTTCATTTTTCTGGAAACGTTGGCTTGAGGTGTCGCTTTCATATTCTTTGCCTTGCTTGAAATTGTGTGCTATTCGTCGCGTCGCTTGGTACGGAACGCCGTCTGGAATGTGCCATGCAGGCCGGAAGCGTTGCCATTGCGGAGTTCGTCCATGGTGGCGCTGATCTGCGTCTCAGGCTGCATCGGGTCCGCGATATTCAGTTTGCCGTCGTCTGTGTACCCAAAAATGACGATCGCATGGCTGATCGCGGCAGGATCATCTAACATGATGCTGACCGCAACAGGGTGGTCATCCTCGATTTCATCACGAACATCGTCAAAGGTAATACTTTTGAACCCGTTGGTTCCGTCTCGTCCCAAACGATAATGTGCCAGAGCAACTCCCAGATTCACCGCCTGATTACACGCGTCGAACGGATCCGTTGCGCAGTGACAGTCAGTGCAGCAGTCGTTGCTGGCGCCGACCATTTGGTTCGCAAGTTGGCATTGTTCACTCGGGCACTTGGCGTCTTGAAACAAGGTTGCTATCGCCGACGTGACCGAGGCCCAGCACCACTGGCTGCACTCCTGAGGCTTCAGCGAAATTCCAAGTTGTTTGCCCATCAGCACTCCTTGGTTCATGGTTTCGTGAACGTGATGGCAAAGCCAAATCCGACTGTGCGCGAACGCTTTACCTGGCCCTGGATGGTGGTGATGTCGGAAGGTACCACATCGCCCACTTTGAAATTGCCGGCGAGTTGTGACTTGGTGCCTATCTCGGGACCGAAAGACACGTACATAGTTCGCCAGAAAGAAACAGTGCCGGCGGGCAGGAAATCCGCAGATGAACCCCCCGAAGCCTGGTTTTGGAGGTTGCCACCAACGCCAAAACTGCCGTGAAAGGCATATTTATGGTTCGTCGAATCCCACAGCCTTACATTGGCCATGACCATCGGTAAAGGAGTGATGCTGGCGTCGTTCACAACGCCGAAGGTGTTGATCGAGGGGTTCCCGGCGCCGCCGGAACTCTTGATAATGGCGAACTCCTGCTGCGAGATCGTACTGAAAGCAATCCCAGCACTGATGGAGAATGGAGTGCCGCAGCTGACGGTAACAAACGCTCCCTGAGCCTTGATTTCAGGGTCTTTGCCTTCCAGGGTTGGCCCAAGGTCCGCAGCTACAATGTTTACTGCCGTGTTGCTGTTCTGGTTGAAGAGGATGCCGCACTTGACCGCGGTAGAAGCATTGAAGGAACCGGAAATGTCCTGCTGGTCAATCTCTTTCATCGACATACTTGTGCGCAAACCCATGTCGCTGAACAATGAGTCCCAATACTGAACTATCGCAGCCTTCCCCTTTAGGTTTTTCGTGTTGTCGCTGGCAGCCGTGTAGTTTTTGGCATCTTGGATCGATCTGTCGAGATCGGCCTTCAATTGGTCATAGTCAGCCTTGCAACGGCTGGACCAGTCGGCCCAGAAAATGGACCGTGAGTCGCTCTTCTGGGGATCGAATTCAAATTCTGTCCTGCTATCGCGTTTGAGGCGCAGCTCAGATCCGCAGCGAGAAATGGGTTGATTTGTCTTTGCGCCGTCGCCTGAATAGATGATCGGCAGCCGAGAAAGCCTGTCTGCAATCTCTTGCAACTCGAATAACAGGGGCTGCTCAGAGTTACGTCCTGGTTCGTCCGTGGGATAATAAGCGCCAAGGCCTGTGGTTGCGGTTTGCAGGTCCTCTTTTAGGTCTTTATATCCATTTCGTACTTCTTCAATGACCTGAGATGAGCTGCGAAGCTTGGTAGTCCGGCGCAAAAGGGATATCTTCGCGATAGCGGTTTCCTGCTGCTTCAGGGCCGTTCCAAAACTAGTCCTTGTAGCTTGCAGCCGCCCCTGAGCCCCTTCTGCTCGTTTCTGCAATAGCCCAAAATCTTCGAAAATATTCGTGGGGGATGGGGCCTTAAATCCCCCTCCTTGCGCAGTCGCTCCCGTTACCACCTTGTTCAAATCCGGACCATTTGTAGTCGTGGTGGTTGAGGCGAGAGAAACATAGCTCTGAATCGGATTGTAGAAGACCTTGACGCAAAGAGGACCTTCAAAGGTCCTGCCGCTGTCATTCACTGCGCCGCTGGCGTCCACCACGAATTGGTGCACAGGCATTCTTGAATCACACTCCAAAGACTTGTTTGCGTCCGCCTTCGCGGCTTTCCCTTGCTTCTGGTTCTTTCCAGTTGCATTCTTGGCAGGAGGAGTGCTTGTTGGTTGGGCAGGAGCGTTCTGCTGTTGTCCGGCTGCGCATACTGGGGTGGAGAGATTTGCCACAAGCAATGCAACACCAGCCACTAAGGTAAGGCCTAAACTACGCTTGAAACTCTTCATTCGTTTCATCCTCTCGCCGGAAATGGTATCTCTCCCAATAACGCCAGGCATCCAGAAATCCCTTCTTGATCTGTATTGTCACGGAAAGATAGCCGCTCGCTCGCATAAAGCAATTGGCGGAAGCCCTCCGGTCAGACCGCGCCTTCCGTTCATCCTGCTAGAATTCCTTGTTGGCCACCG
Source organism: Candidatus Angelobacter sp. (assembly GCA_036380095.1). GTDB lineage: Bacteria > Acidobacteriota > Terriglobia > Terriglobales > Acidobacteriaceae > Angelobacter. The sequence continues at coordinate 4,932 of DASVFK010000285.1, forward strand.
CCCCCCAACCCGCGCAGAAAGGCCGGGTCTTTCTGCTGGACACCATGTCCTTTATCTTCCGTGCCTATCACGCCATGGCGCGGCAGCGGCCCATGTCCACCAAGACCGGCATACCCACGGCGGCCACGTACGTATTCGTCAACATGCTGCGCAAGCTTCGGGCCGACTTTCAGCCGGAATACCTGGCTGCGGTCTTTGACGTAGCCGCTCCTACATTTCGTGACGAAAAAGCCAAAAGTGTTACAACCATCCGCAAATTTGATCTCAAAACCCAGACTTTCAAGGAAGTGGCCTATGAAGGCTACAAGGCCCAGCGGACGGAGATGCCGCCCGACCTGGTGCAACAGGTGCCGTTCATCCGGCGTGCGTTGGAGGCCTACCGCATTCCCATCCTCGAGCAGGAAGGGTTCGAGGCCGATGACGTGATCGGCACACTGGCGCACAAGGCTGCGGAGCAGAGCTATCAGGTCTTTGTGGTTTCCAGTGACAAAGACATGCTGCAACTGGTGAATGACAAAATTCAGGTGCTGAACCCGCCGAAAGACAATCTGATCTTTGACCGGGCAAAGGTGGAAGAGACGCTGGGCGTGCGCCCGGACCAGGTGATCGACGTGATGGCGCTGCGCGGCGACTCGGTGGACAACATCCCGGGAGCGCCAGGGATCGGCGACAAGGGCTCCGTGGAAATCATTAAACGCTTTGCAACTCTGGAAAACGCACTGGCGCATGCGGCCGAAGTCGAAAAGAAGACCTACCGCGAGTCGCTCCAGAACAACCAGGAGACCATCCTGTGGAGCAAGCAGCTCGTCACCATCGACCAGAACGTGGAGATTGACTTGCATTTAGACAACATGGTGGCAGGCGAGCCTGACACCGAGGCATTGCGCAAGCTCTTTACCGAGCTTGAGTTCACCACGCTGCTCAAAGAGCTGGCGCCGTCGCTGGAGATCAAAGAGACCGACTATTGCGAGCTCAAGTCAGCCAAAGACGTCAAGGCGCTGGCGAAGGCGGGCCACGAGCTGGCCATCGCCTTTGAGTTTTTCGCCGCGGCTGGGACTGAAGTGGAGCCGGAGGCGGAAGAAGAGAGTGAAGCTGGGTCGGGAAGCCTGCTGTTCGCCGGACAGCCCGCGTTGCCCGTGGAAGCGCCTGCCGAAAAACCGCTGCAGCTTGCGCTCTCCGCCGAGCCGGGCAAGGCGTTTACGAGCGCGCTCGATGGCGGCGAAGTTTCGGGGGAATTGAAGCGGCTGTTGACTGACAGCCAAACTCCCAAAGCAATTCACGATTACAAACTGGTCATGCGCCAGCTTGCGCCGCGCCAGATCGAGCTCGCCGGCGTGCGCGATGAGCCCATGCTCTACTCCTACCTGGTGAACCCAACGTATCCCAGGCACACACTCAAGGAAATAGCGCTGCGAAACTTCAACCTGAATCTCACCAATTCCCTGGCGGAAGCAGCCGACGTAACCGGCCGCATGGCCACGGCGCTCCGCCACGAGGTGGAAGAGTCCGGGCTGATGCCGGTGTATGAAAAGATCGACCTGCCGCTAGTCCCGGTGCTGGCGCGCATGGAAGAAGCCGGAGTCAAGATCGATGAGGACACGCTGAGCGAGCTTTCCATCCGCCTGGAAAAAGAATGCGACGCCAAGGCGCGCGAGATCCACCACAAGGCGGGGCACGAATTCAACATCAACTCGCCCAAGCAGCTTGGCGACGTGCTCTTCAACAAGCTGATGCTGCCCAAGCCGGTGAAGTACGGCAAAGGCAAGACCATCTCCACCGCCGTGGACGTGCTGGAGCAACTTTCCGAGGAGCATGAGGTCCCGCGCCTGGTGCTGGAGTTCCGCCAGCTTTCGAAACTCAAGAGCACTTACGTGGACGCGCTGCCGGTGCTGGTGGACCGCCGAACCCGGCGCTTGCATACAACCTTTAACCAGACGGGCACGGCCACGGGCCGGCTCTCTTCCACCAATCCGAACCTGCAGAACATTCCCATCCGCAGCGAGTTGGGCCGGGAGATCCGGGCCACGTTCATCGCTGAGCCGGGGAACGTGCTGCTTTCGGCGGACTACTCGCAGATTGAGTTGCGGCTGCTGGCGCACTTTTCTGAAGATCCGCTGCTGGTGGAGGCCTACCGCCGTGGCGATGACATCCACACGCTCACCGCCGCGCAGGTCTTTGGCGTGCCGCCGCTGATGATTGACGCCGAGCATCGCCGGCGCGCCAAGGCGGTGAACTTCGGGATTGTGTACGGACTCTCGCCCTTCGGGCTCTCGCAACAGATCGGAATTGAGCAGAAGGAGGCCAAGAAGTTCATTGACGCTTACTTCGAAAAATACAAAGGCGTGCGCGCCTTCATTGACCGCGTGCTGGACGAGACACGGCGCGAGCAGCGCGTGAAAACGCTGTTCGGGCGCGTGCGTCCTATCCCGGACATCAACAGCAAGAACGCCAATGCCCGCGGCTTTGCCGAGCGCACGGCTGTCAACACGCCGCTGCAAGGCACCGCCGCCGACCTGATCAAGCTGGCCATGATTGAAATTGACCGCGAGCTAGGTGAACGTAAACTCAAGTCGCGCATGCTGCTCCAGGTGCATGATGAATTGCTGTTTGAAGCGCCGGAAACGGAGATTGAGGCCTTGCGCGCGCTGGTGAAGGACAAGATGGAGAACGTGTACCCGTTGAAAGCGCCGCTGCTGGTGGAGATGGGAGTGGGGCCGAACTGGAGAGATGTGGAGTAGAAGTTGTCTCGAGCGTGGCCACACGTACCTGCTTTGGCCCGGAGCGTAGCCAGTCCCTGAACCTCACATTGGTAGCGTCATGCGAGTTCACATTATCGCGAAACTAAGGCATCCCGATCCACTCTTCGGCGTCTCGCGACGCCAGGGAGACCTCAGCGTGGAAGGTACTGGCAACGTCAGCCAGCCACCGATCCAGCTTGCTTAGAGGTATGGCTCTAAAGCCCGAGCCTGGATCGTTCCACCAGAAGTAGAGTCCACCATTCTCACGACCAAAGGCCAGGTCCTTGTCAATAGTTTCTCCGCTCGCAAAAGATCTGCCGGCTGACTTGTCGATGGTAATGATCGAGCGCGTGGCTTGTGGTTTTCCCGCAGAGACACCGCTGTCCGCGATTAATACCTTCTCGAAATAGGTAAATTTGAGCCCATGCAGGCTTCCTTGAATGACATTCATCGCGCTGCTGAGTTTGTATTCTGTAGAAGGATTTCGAGGGAAGATGTCCTGGGAAAACGAAATGCTGTTGCTGAGGTCTTCTGGACAAAAAGAACATGCACGAGATCTTGCATATCGGGCGAGTCGCCATTGCCTGATCTTCCGGCAAAGAAAGTTGAACAGAGTGCCAAAGATCAACTCGAAAAGCATTCCCAACTCAGAGCCTCCTGATCTTGCATCCCGCGCTGCTGTTTAGCGATCGTCCCGTTCCATTACCTCTCTTAGAAAGCGGGCATTGCGAATCCGGTTGATGTGCCAGGCCCGGTAGTAACGCTTGAGAAAGAGCGAGTACGCAAACCAGCTGAGGACGCCAAAAACTGCGAGAATGAGCAGCACGTTCACGAGAAGCGTAATGAGGGCGATGCTTCCGCTGAAGAGCCTTGAAACGAGATCGCGCGTGAGGTACAGAACCAGCAGCGCGGCCAATATGAAAGTGGTGGTGCTCAGGGTTTTGAACTTGCGTTCCATCAGGTACGCTACTTGAATTTCAAGCATCAGGCTGTTAATGGCTCGAGGGTCCTATCCCGAGCACCTTTTCAATGGTTTGTGCAATGCCTCCGGCGAGCCGATGCACCGTTTCTTCGGTTGCTGCTTCCACCATCACGCGCGCCAGGGATTCCGTTCCAGAGTATCGCACGTTGATTCGTCCGTTGCCGTTCAACTCGCCTTCGGCCTTGCGCACCGCGGACATCACTTCCGGAATCTGTTCCAGAGGACGCTTCTCGCGCACGCGGACGTTCTTGATGGTCTGGGGAAATACTTTGAGATCAGCAACCAGTTCGGCCAGCGACTTGCCGCTGCGGCTGACCACGCCAAGCACATGC
>DASVFK010000286.1:0-15641 GCA_036380095.1 Candidatus Angelobacter sp.
TGCTATCTTCCGGCGCGCCGCGCTACGCGCGTGGACCCGGTGATCGCATTGCGGTACGAGTAAATTTTCTTCAACATGGAAACCACTGCCGGGCAGCAGTTCTGCATCTCACACGCAGCTTGCCCGGCGGGTGTATACTCCGCTCGTTTGCAGGCGTCGTTCTGCACACAGGAGGTCAAATCTCTTCCATGGCCACCGTCAAAGCCCTTCCCAAACCCACCGAAGATCTCAATCCTTTTCGCATTGCCATGCGGCAATTTGACACCGCGGCGGAGAAACTCAAACTCGATCCGGGAATGCGCGAGGTCCTGCGTTCCCCGCGCCGCGCGCTTACACTTTCCCTGCCCATCAAGATGGACAATGGCGCGATCAAAGTCTTCCAGGGATTCCGCGTCCAGCACAACAATGCGCGCGGGCCGTGCAAAGGCGGCATCCGCTACCATCCCAACGTCACCTTCGATGAAGTGCAGGCGCTGGCTTCCTGGATGACCTGGAAATGCGCTACCGTCAATATCCCTTTCGGCGGGGGCAAGGGCGGAATCATCTGCGATCCCAAGCACCTTTCCAAGACCGAACTGGAGCGCCTAACGCGCCGCTACGCCTATGAAATTTCCGATTTCATCGGCCCGGACCGAGACATCCCGGCGCCCGACGTGTATACCGACGCGCAAGTCATGGCCTGGATCATGGACACCTACAGCATGACCCACGGCCATAGCGTCCCCGGCGTGGTCACGGGCAAACCGATTTTCCTGGGAGGCTCGCTCGGGCGACATGAAGCCACGGCGCGAGGCTGCGTCTATGTGACGCGCTGCGCCTGCGAAATCATGAGCATTGATCACCAGCGTGCCCGGGCCGCCATCCAGGGCTTCGGCAACGCCGGCGGCATCGCCGCTGAACTTTTGCACAAGATCGGCATGACCGTGATCGCGGTCAGTGATTCTAAGGGCGGTATCTTCAACGTCAAGGGTCTTGATATCCCTAAAGTGGTTGCCCACAAGAACAAGACTGGCTCGGTGGTGCGTTTCCCCGGCGCCAAAGCCATCTCCAGCGAGGACGTTCTGGAGCTGGAATGCGACGTGCTGATTCCCGCGGCTCTGGAAAACCAGATTACCGTGGCCAACGCGCACCGGGTGAAAGCCAAGATCGTGGCTGAAGCCGCCAACGGACCGACCACGCCCGGCGCGGACAAGATCCTGCATGACAAAGGAGTGCTCGTGATCCCGGACATTCTAGCCAACGCCGGCGGCGTCACGGTCTCCTACTTCGAGTGGGTGCAGGACCTGCAGGAACTTTTCTGGGACGTGGACGAAGTGCATCGCAAGATGGAAAAAATCCTGGGAAGGGCCTTCAGCGATGTCCACACTTCGATGATCGACTACAAAGTAGACATGCGGACCGGGGCCTACATCCTGGCGATTGACCGCGTGGCCAAGGCTACAGAATCACGCGGAATCTGGCCGTAAATCCCACCACATCGAAAAAATCGGGCCGCGTTCATCAACCATGACGCGGCCTGATTTTAGGACACGAACTACAAGGTGGAAGCGATGGTTGTTCCGGCAAAGTACAGAGCAGGGGATCAGCTTTCCCCGGACTGCCGGCTCAACATCTGCAGCTCATTCACGCGGCGGATCAGCTCGGCGCGATCGGCGTCGCGATACTGCTTGGGCAGCAGGCTTTTGCTGGTGCATTCCAGCACGGCCACGATGGTCTGCAGATCCACCTCCGTCGGGTAGGTAGGCGGGATAAAGTCTTCGAGCGTCCCTTTCACGTCTTCTTGTTCTACGTCTTTCTTGTTGCGCAGGGCAGCGCGCATGCGGCTGCGCACCAGCACGGCTTCAATATCAGCCCCGGAGAGACGCGTGGCGTGGCCGAGGAAGAAGTCTTCCAAATCCTGTGAGAAAGCCGCCATGTGCGCCTTCTTCTGCATGGCGCGGAGCAGCGCGCGGCGCTCTTCCGGCGTATCGGGATAAAAGAGCGCGATATGCTCTTCCGCGCGGCCCTGGCGCTTTAAGTCCACGGGCAGCAGGTCAGGCCGGCAGGTAAGAAGAAACCAGATGACCTTGCCGCGCAGCTCGGTGTTGCCCATGAACTGGGCGATTTGCGCAAAGACACGGTTGCTCACGCCGCTGTCGCCGGAGCTGGAGCGGTCGCCGAGTTGGGCGTCGGCCTCGTCCACGATCACCGCGATCGGGCTCATGGCCTTCAGCAAGTTGAGAACGCGCTCCAGGTTGCCTTCCGTCTGGCCTTGCCACATGCTGCGAAAGTTCTTGAGCGTGACGGCAGGAATGCCCACTTCGCCGGCGAAGCATGTGGTGATGAAGCTCTTGCCGGTGCCTACCGGCCCGCAGATCACATAGCCCATGGGCAAAACATCCGTGTTGCCGGTGCGAATGGCCGCTGCGGCATCTTGCAGCTTCTTCTTGGCCTGGTCGTTGCCCGCGACGTAGGAAAGATCGAAGCGGCTTTGCACGAACTCCAGCAGCCCGCCGGATTCAGCCTCAATCAGGTCCTTCTTGCGCTCGATCAGGACCTTGAGGGTAAGCGGCTGGCGGTTCTGCGTGGAGTGCGAAATCAGGCTTTGCAGTTGCACGCGCTTGAGGCCTGCGCCCAGCTTGGCTAGCACCGCGTCACTGACTTCAGAGCCGGCGGGAAGCGGGTCCGTGCGCAGCTGCTCCTGAACATACTCCAGCCGCTCCTGCTCCTCCGGCAAGGGAACCTGCACGGAAGCGACGCCGGGGTTCTGCACAATGCCCTGATTCAGTTCGCTCTGGTTCTCAGAGACCAGGCAGATGGTGACGTCGGCCGCCAGGAAATCCGGGTTGCGCGCCCAGCGCTTGAGGATCACCAGCGAGTTGCGGTCTTCGGCGGACATGTTGGAGACATCGCCCGCCGGAGCAATGGTTTCGGCGAAGTCGAGCACCAGGGCGATCTTTCTTCCGTCGGCGATGCGCAGCCGCAGGTAGTTGTCCAGGATATTGAGCACGGCGTCCGGGTTGCGCGGCAAACCGCCCTTGGCGAAGTTGGTGCCATGAAAGCTGTCATAGCCTTCGAGCGCGCGACGGAAATCGGACTGCGTATCCGGGTTGCCAAAGCTTAGTCCGCCACGGTCGTAGTGCAGAATCAGGTTGCGCTGGCCGAAGAGAGCGCTCGAAAGAAACTGGTCAAGCGAGAGAAACTGGGTGCCTTCCGGCTGGCGCAGCGGGATCAGGTCGCGCACGTTGCCATAAAGGACGAACAGAGCATAAGAACGAGAATAGTACTTCTCGGATAGATCGCGCGCCCACTCGGGCAGAGCGTCAAGATACTTACCTGTGCTGGTAGTTGGTGAGGACATGACTCAAACTATTCTTTCCCTAACACGGGGTGGAGCACGGCTCTAGCCCTGCGGTAAGGTTTTCTCTGTAACATGGGCTTTAGCCCCTGCGGTTCAACCTCAGCGGCTGAAGCCGAAATCTCTCTTGCATCGAACCGCAGGCCTAAAGGCCTGCTCCACCCTGAATCCCTAACATCAGTTCCCGATCTTCAGTTGATCCTGGTCCGTTGCGGCGAGGTCGAAGTGGTGTCCGTATCCACGCCTTGCATGATGCCTTCCATGTCCGGCGTCAGACTGCTGAAGATGGCCTCAACTTGCTGGACGGTCTGCTCGGTCTGCTCCACATCGTGCACCAGGCTGGCAAGCTGGTCGCTCAACTGCTGCGGGTCGCGCATGGTCACCGACTGGTCGCGCATGAGTTGCAGCACGTCTTCCACCGCCGCGCACTGGGCATCCACCACCTGGCGGTTTTCCAGGAGCTTCTGGTATTTCTCCAGACGCTTGCTCAGGATTTCAACGCGCCGCTTGTTGATGTCCTGGACCTTGGGCGGGTCCTGGCTCATGCGCTGCTGCAACTGCGCGATCTCCCGCTTGATGGTGTCTGCGTCCGCGCTTTTGAGGTACTGGCGCTGCTGCCACGCCGCCAGCAGCAGGCGCGCGTAAGCATGGAGCACGCCTTGCAGCCTCTGGTCCATTTGTTGCACGTACATCTGCGAGGTGGAGGAAAGCTGAGCGAAGTTGCTGCGGATGGAGCCGCAAACCTGCGCCAGAGTGATGTAGCGGGTCTGCATGTCCGGAGGCAGGCTGCGCAGCAGGTCACTCAGGCTGCGTTCCTTGGCCTGCTGTTCTTCGGCATACTTCCAGGAACGCACCAGGCGCTGAAAACGTGAATTGGTGGAGACGGTGGCCAGGTACATGAGCTCCAGCCCGCCGGCCAGGATCAAAGGCAACGCGCTGCCGGTGACCACGGCGAACACGCCCATGCCGGCCAGAGCGATCCAGTTGTACTGGACCTTGAAGGCCTCTTTGAGGAAATTGATGTCCTTGCCGGAGGCGTCAGGCGAGTCCGGCTGCAAACCGCCGCCGAAATTCATCAGATGCTCACCCTCACGTGGCCGCCCACTCCGGGCGCGCTCTTCAGGCGTCCCAGGACGTAGTGCTGAAGTTCGTGGAACTCGGATTTTTCCTTCAACTCGAGATCGCGCGGACGGTCGAACGGCACCTGCACGTCTTCCACAATGGTCCCCGGATGCGAGCTCATGATGAAGATCCTGTCCGCCAGGTAGACGGCCTCTTCCACGTCATGCGTGACAAAGAGAATTGTACACGCGGTTTCGTCCCAGATTTTCAGCAAAAGCTGCTGCATGTCACTGCGGGTCTGGGCGTCCAGGGCGCCAAAAGGCTCGTCCATCAGGATCACGGAAGGGCGCAAGGCCAGGGTCCGGGCAATGGCCACGCGCTGCTGCATGCCGCCGGAGAGCGTGTCTGGATAAACGTCGGCGAATTCCGTGAGGCCGACTTCTTTCAACAGACGGTCAGCGGTCTCCTTGCGCTGCGCGTCCGGCACGTGGTTGATCCTCATGCCGTACTCGACGTTTTCCCGCACGCTGAGCCAGGGGAAGGAAGTGTATTTCTGGAAGACCATGCCGCGATCTTTGCCCGGTCCGGTCACGGGGACGCCATTCACCACGACCTCCCCGGAGGTGGGTTTGTCGAGACCTGCGATCATGCGGAGCAGGGTTGATTTGCCGCAACCGGAAGGGCCCAGCAGCACGCGAAACTCGCCGATATCGCGGCCGGCGGCGGAGAACGCATCTTCCACTTCCAGGTTGATGTCCTTGATGGCTTCGATTTTTTCGCCGCTCGGCGAATAAAAGATCCGCGAGACATTGTGGATGGCGATCTTGGCTTTTTTAGTTTCCACGGGTCACCGCCTTGCTGCGTTTTGTCCCCGCTACCGCCTCGGACATGGCCCCGGGAGACTGCGCCGCCTGCCGCCATGGGAACAGGACCTTTTCCAGATAGGTGAGCAGGGCACGGAAGATAAACGCCGCCACGCCAATGGCGATGATGCCGGCATAAACCAGGTCAGAGCGATGGAACTCATAGGCCGATTGCACCATCGCTCCCACGCCCTTCTTGCGATTCACGATCTCCGCCAGGATCACATAAGTCCAGCCAATGTCATAGAGGATGCGGAACGACGAAAAGACACCAGGAAATGACGCACGGAATAGGAGCCACAGGGCCTGAATTTTGTTTGCCCCCAGCGTGTACGCCGTCTCCAGCAGTGAGGTGTCCACGCGGTTGACCTCTTCCACCACCACGGCCAGAAGATAAAAGAACATGCCGAACCAGAGGAACGCCACCTTCATGGTTTCGCCGATGCCGAACAGGCCGATAAATGCGGGAAGAAAGGCGGTGATCGGCATGGAACGCATGGGCGCCGCGATGGGGTTAATCAGATCATTGACCCAGCGAAAGCTGGCCATCAAGAGTCCCAGGGGAACGGCCACCACGGCACACCACAGGAATGCCTGCCCGATGCGCAGCCAGCTGGCGTAAACGTTGCTCAGCAGGCCGCGTTCGGAAAAAAGCGGCGGGAAAGCCCGCAGCACCTCCATGGGCGAGGGAAAGACATAGCTGCTGATCAGCTCCCAGCGAGAAATCAGCGCCCAGATTGCCACGACCGCAACCCAACTCACGATTCCCAGCGTGAGCCTGGTGCTGTGAGGCGTGTCTTTGCGAATTGCGAAAAGGTCAGCCATTTTTTTAGATGGCGGGCAAGAATATTCCTGGCAGAGCACGGTGGGAGGCGCCCGCTCTGCCCCCCACTGTCGTGACTAGTTCAGCTTGGGTTGGCGTACAGCTTGATGTCTGTGCGCCGGTTCTTCTCGCGGCCTTCCGGCGTGGCGTTGGTGTCCAGCGGCTTGTCAGGCCCGTTGCCGGCGATACGGAAGCGCGCGCCGGGGAAGCCGTACTTTTCCATCAAGTATTGCTTCACGGCATCCGCGCGCTGGCGGGAAAGCTGCATGTTGTAAGCGCGTGCGCCGGTGGAATCGGTGTTGCCCTCGATGTCCACGATGGTATTTTCGTAGGCCCGCATCTGGCCGCCGATCTCGTCCACCACGGCACGGGAATCCAGGCTCATGTGCGCCGAGTTGGGCTCAAAGTAAATGGACCGGTGCTGCGTGGCCAGAGGCACTGCGCTCTTTGCGGGCTGCTTGTACTCGATGGGCGCTTCGCTGGAGGCTGTGGAGAACCCGGCGCTGCTGAGCTGCTGTATGTAGCGGCGGTCCAGGCTCTCTTCGGCGTTGCTGGTGTGCTTGATCATGCGCAGCTCGCGGTACATGTCCTGCGCCATGCCGAAGATGTTGGCGTAGTCGGAATTTGCTCCCTGGGCGCCCATGAAGGACATGTTGTCGGCGTAGTCGGCCAGTTTCACACCGCCGAGCATGGTTTTTGCCAGGTCGGAAGGAATATTGAAGTCTTTCACTGTGCCGATCAGATTATAGGCGCGCTCGGGCTGGGTCTTGATGAACTCCACGCCTTCCAGCCAGCCCTGCGCGAACTTGACCAGCGTCTGCGGGTGCTGCGCGGCAAAGCGGTCGCTTACCACCAGGATGTCCGCGACGAGGCGGTTGGCGATGCGCGTGTCATAGATTTTCTTCGCGCCCGCGCGCTTGACCACGGCATCACTCATGTCCGGGTCCCAGGCCACGGCGGCGTCCACTTTGTTCTGCGCGAACAGGACCGCCGGCTCAATGCCGTCCTTGGTGTGAACTGCCTTGTTGAAAATTTCCTGACGCTGGTCAGTGCTCAGGCCGGAAGTCTTGAGGCCGTTCCACAGCAGGAAGTGCGACGGTGTGTAAGGCGCGAACGCAACATTTTTGCCGGCAAGGTCTTCAATGCTGCTGATGCCCTGCCGCCCGATTACGCCATCGGCGCCGCGCGACCAATCCACCATCAGGAACGCATGCGAACCGAAGCCCTTCTCTTTGAATTGGCCGTAGTCCTTGGCATAGACGTCGAGCGTGGTCAGCATCACGTCAACGTTATTGGTGGCCAGGGCCGATGCGCCTTCCGTCCAGTCATCGATGATCTTGAAGGAAACTTTCAGGCCTTTCTTGGCGAAGATGGAGTCCGGGGCCGTTTCCAGGCCGCCGTTCGCTACCAATCCGCCTACGCATCCAACCCAGACGTTGATGCGGACGCGGACTTCGGGATTGCTGTCCGAGCTGGAAGAGGCCGGCAACGCCAGCGGTTTGGAGGTGTCTACGGAGGAGCCGCCGCTGCTTGAAGAGCCTTTGCCTCCGAACAGCTTGTCGGTGTCGAGATATCCATACTTCTTCAGGCTGAAGCCCACCAGGGCCAGGCCGATCAGGAAGATGAGAACCCAGCCGCCTTTTTCAATTTTCACCGCCATACCTCCACCCCCTCCTTATTCTTGTCGCTTCGCTCCCAACTGCCCTCAATCTTTGTCTTTAGTCCCGCTCGTTACGAACTGCGCTGCGGTTCTTTGCCGCCGATCGTCTTCTCCGCGGAAGCGCCGGTGCCGCTGCTTGCGGGCGCGGCCAGGCCCATTTCAATCTTGAACTGCTTGACCAGTTCACTGGCCTGCATCTTCTGCGCTTCCTCTTCGATCTTGATCTTCTGCTGGTCCACGTTGCTCATGGCCATATCCATGCGCGCTTCATTGACGGCGGTCTGCTCTTCGATTTTGCGCACCATCTCGTCATGGGTCTGGCTGATGCCGGCAACGTTGAACTGCTCCATCACGTCCGCGACTTTTTTCTGCCACTGTGCGCGGCGATAGTCGGCAATCGCCCCCAGCGCTTCCTGCGTCTTGCGGTCCTTCTCCTGCATGAAGGCTTTCTTGACGGCCATGGCCTTGTCAAAGGCGGCGCGAGCGGTGGTGAGCTGGCCCTGCGTGCGCGCCAGGGCGGACCTGGTCTGCTCCAGTTGCGCGGCAAAGCTTCCCGCAATATCGTCGCGGTTGGCCTGGATCGCGGCCTTCACCTTGGCGGTGAGGTCGCCTACATCCTGCTGGTATTTGGCTTCTTCGCGCTCCAGCAGGGTGACGTTGGCCTTGACCATGGCGATGCTCTCGTTCATCCGCGGCACCTGGTCGTTCATGTCGCGGATGTTCTGCTGCAGGATCAACTCCGGGTCCTCAGCCACGGAAATGAAAAAGCCGATGAACGACCGGATCATGCGGGTGAGACGTTGCCACATAAAAGCTCCTTTTCCTTATGACTTCTGGACGGGTTTGGCTGCCGGCGGCGCGCTTCCACCGCCCGTGGTAATTGGGTTCTCGGTCACGAAGGGCGCAACCGCGTCTGCGATCTTCTTTTCTTCCTGCTGTTTTTTGAGACGCCAGCCGAAGAAGCGTTCTTTTTCCTTGGTCACTTCGTCGTTGTTGGCCTGGATCTTGGCCCGCTGCTCGGAGACGTACTTATCGAGGGCCGCCTGGATCTGCGCGTTCTCCCGGCTTTTGGCGGCTTCCATGTCATTGATGGCTTTTTCCTGCACGCGCTCAAAGGTGTCCAGGGCGCGGTCGCGGCGCACGGCATCCTGGATCACGTCTTTGATGTCCACTTTGGCCGCGTCCAACGCCACCAGGATGGAGGACTTTTTCACGTCTGGCGGCATGGAGCGAATGTGCTCGCTTTGCAGCATCTCAGAGATTTTCAGGATGGAATAGCCGCCGGGAGCGTCAGGAATTTCTGCCGCTCTGTAAATCTCGTCGAACGAAGCCGCGTTGGAAACCGGCGAGGTGAACCTGGGCTCGGGGGCCGCCATGGTGGAAGCGATTTCCGCCACGGTTTGGGCCGGACTCGCGCCGGATGCCCCCTCCGCCTGGGACGGGCTGCCGGCCGCGGACCCGCCGGCATCTTCCACGCTGACAAAGTAGTTGTACCACTTCTTGGTCATGCTGCCTCCATGTCCCACGGCACTTCCGGAAGGACCGCCTGTTCCGGGCTAAGTTGTTGCTTGGTCTTGAAGTTGGAACGTTACTTCTGGACCAAGCGGTTTGTCAATTTCCTTCGCCCCGGACCTGCTCTTCCATGCTTTCGCGAAGAAAACCATGAAAGAGTACCCAACTTGCACTTGTCTGTGACAGCACTCACCTCAATCCAACACTTTAGTTTAAGGACCGGTATGCCGCGGAGCAATTCAGCTACAATGTGATTCTTATCGTTCAAAATGGCCGTGCTTTTGAACTGACAAAAGTTCGATCCTGGGTTAAATTGCGTGCCCGCCAAAACACTTGCTTCCGTATTGAGCCGCGCGGCCGAAGCCAAGGCCGAATACGACCTGCGGCTGCTGGCGCAGCAACTGGGCACCAACTACCGGTCGCTCATGTACTGGTTGCGCGGCGAGCGGCATATTCCCGCTTACCTGCTGCCGCGCTTTTGCCTGGTGCTCAACAACTTTGAAGCTTTGGACCTGCTGGAAAGCCAGGCCGGGCGCGTGGCCTTCAAGATCCCCGATCCCCGGCAAACTTCAGCCGAGCAGTTCCGCGCCGTCTCCGCGCTGATCAAAGACGTGGGTGAGGCGCTGGAGAGCATCGCCAACACCATGGCGGATGGCGTGGTGGAAGAGCATGAACTGGAGCGGACCGTGCCTAAACTGGAAGCGGTGATCCAGGAATGCGCGTCACTCAAGTATTTGCTGGAGAAAATGCACAAGAAAAGAAGACAGGGACGGGGCAGGGATTAAGCTGCTCCCGACAGGAACCAGCGGGCCCGCTGCAGCGCGCGTGAAAGCCGGAACAGGCCCGCCCGAAACGGAAGACTTACTGCACCTCGCCTTTCTTGGGTTGCACCTGCTTGAAGTCCGCCGGGACCGTGAACAGGCTGGAATCCACGGCGCTGGTGGAAAACGACGTGACTTCAATCGTCGTGTCCATCAGTGATCCGGTTGCTCCGGCGGGCGCAGAGCCTTCTTTACCCTCTTGTTCAGAATCATCTTTCTTTTTCTTCCTGCCCATACTCAGCATTCCACCCAGGCCCTTGCTGACGACGTTGCCGGACGATTCTTTCTTTTCCGGCGTGGCCTGGCTGGCAGGTTGCGGCGCCCCTGCTGCACCGACTGCACCCATGCCCATGCTCATGTAGGTGAGCAACGGCATGCCCTTGGCGGTGGCCGCGCTCTTGTTGTACTCCACGATGGCGGGGCTCATCTGCGGGTTTCCGCCGAAGACGGCCCCCGGCACCCAATCCAACTCTTTGGCCATGCGCATGTAGAAGTGCTTCAGTTCGTCCTCGCCTTTCACTGGAGCAACGTACGCATCGGAGGTCAGCCACATAGTTGCGGTTTGGCCCTGGGTCTTCGGGTCGGTGGATTGCATCTCCATCTCGATGCGCGTCTTGACTTCCTTGGCGGTGTAATCCAGGACCTTCTTGGTTTCAGTGCCGGGCGTGATCGAGATCTTGGGCGTCAACTTTACGTCGGCCTGTTTCTCCTTGTGCTGCTTGGCTTGCTGTTCCGCGGCCTTTTTGCGGGCCTCTTCCAGTTGCGCCTTCATTTCGTCGAACGTCATGGTGGAGTAAGTCTTGTTCTTCAGATCAAGGTGCGTGATTTGGCGCTTGTCCAGGTCAATGATCTCGGCCTGGCCCAACGAAGATTCCCGCCGCATCTTGTTGCCCTTGAGGCTGATAGTGGAGGTGGTTCCTTGAGTGACTTGCTTGGCGTCCTTGCTGAAGACGCCGGCAAATTTCATGGCGCCGGCCATGGCCCCGCCAGTGACCTTGCTGGTTTCGGTGTATTGCACGTCTGCAAAACAGGTCATGGATGTGGCAAAAAGAAGCACACCAGCAACCGTGCTGTTGACAAATTTTTTCATTTCTCCCCCAACTCCTAGATCTCTCAGGTTTCTCTTGCAAGTGGAAAACCCATCATAGCAAGGCAGCCCTGCTGGCTGAAATGGCATCTTTACTGAAGCGATTCTCTCAATTTTCCCGGTCTCGACGCGGCCCCACGGCTCTGCGCGGCGATGATAGGATTGATGGGCGAGAATTGAGTCCGCGCACGATGAAGAGCGGAGGGCCGTTTTGGGCGGGAGAGAGGCAAAACAGGCACCCGCGCTCACCGTTGCGGTTTTCCTGGTGCTGGCTACGCTGGTAGCGAGCGGGATTGTATCTTACCGGGCAACGGCAAAGGTGATCGCGAACGAGAAGCTGGTGGCACACACCCTGCGTGTCATCGCCGAAGTGCAAACCACACTCTCTCTCCTCACTGAAGCTGAGACCGGACATCGCGGCTATCTGCTGACCCGAGATCCTTCCTATCTGGCGCCTTACAATCAGGCCGTTGCGGAACTGCCCGGCCACCTCGAAAAACTCGAAGACCTGACCGCCGACAATCCCACGCAGAACCGGCGGGTTGCGGACTTGCGCCAACTGGTCGGGGAACGGCTGGAGATTTCCAAGAGCATCGTTGACCTGGAAGATAAGGGACAGCACGCTTCCGCCATGGCCGTGCTGCTCAGCGCGCGGGGCAAGGAAAAGATGAATCGGGTCCGCACCATGGTAGACGAAATGATGACCGCAGAAGACCAACTGCTGGAAGAGCGGAGCACCGATTCGCAGCGCAGCGCCAGGCAGGCGATCACAACCTTTGCCGCCGCCTCGCTGGCCGCCCTGGCCTTCCTCCTGATGTTTTACCTGGTGGCCCGGCGCGAGGTGCACAAGCGCGAGGAAGCAGCGCGGGAAATCGCCGAACGCGAAGCCTGGCTGCAAACTACGCTGCACAGCATTGGCGACGCGGTGATTGCCACCGACCAAAACGGCAAGGTGAAATTCCTGAACGCCGTGGCCGAACAGATCACCGGCTTCGCCAGCCAGGAGGCAGGAGGCAGGCCGATTGAGGACATCTTCCGCATTGAGAATGAAATCACCCGCGCCCCGGTAGAGAATCCGGTGGAGAAGGTGCTTCACTCGGGCAAGATCACAGGCCTGGCCAACCATACGATTTTGATCGACCGTAACGGGGGCGAGATTCCGGTGGAAGACAGCGCCGCCCCCATCGTCGACAACGCGGGCAAAGTCCTGGGCGTGGTCCTGGTGTTTCGCGACGTGACCCAGCAACGCCGCATCCAGGAGAGCGCGCGCAAGGCGGAAAAGCTGGCCGCCGCGGGACGACTGGCCGCCACCATCGCCCACGAAATCAACAACCCGCTGGAAGCGGTCACGAACTTGCTTTACCTGGCGCGGACCGCCGACTCGCTCGCGGCCGCGCAGAACTACCTGGCTTCCGCCGATCGCGAACTCTCGCGCGTGGCCCACATTACCCGCCAGACGCTGGGCTTTTACCGCGATTCCACCGTGCCGGTCACGATCAAGGTTTCAGCGCTGCTCGAGGACGTGCTTGCTGTCTATGAAAGCCGCATGCGGACCAAGCAGATCACCATCGAAAAAGACTACAAGGATGAAGCTGCCATCAACACCTTGCGCGGCGAGTTGGTGCAGATATTTTCCAATCTCATAGCCAACGCGCTGGATGCTTTGCCCGCCGGAGGACACCTGCGCCTGCGTACCACACCTAAGCGCGGCGGCGTGGAATTCGAGATCGAAGACAACGGAGTGGGCATCCCGCCGGACAACCTGGAGCGCATCTTTGACGCGTTCTTTACCACCAAGACTGACGTCGGCACCGGGCTTGGCCTCTGGGTGGTAAAAGATCTTGTAGAGAAACAGGGCGGAACCGTGGCCGTCTCCAGTTGCAGCGGCGGCACAGACCGCGGGACCCGGTTCATCGTGTTCATCCCCTCCATGGACAAGGAAAGTGTCTCGCGCATGCAGAAAGTTTCCTGAGCGGGCGAGCCGAATCTCTTTTCCGGGCGACATTTCGCCGCCCGTCATCGTCCAAGATTCTGTTAACCACAAATGCGCCGCCCATGATTCACAAATGCGCCAACCCGGAGTGTTCCAAGACCCTGATGCGACTGAGTGGAGGCCGCTTCTTCGGATTTCCCACCGGGGCCCAAGGGATCGAGCATTTCTGGCTGTGCGCGGAGTGCTCTACCCGCTATACCCTCATCGTCCAGCAAGGAAAAGTGGAACTCGAGCCCAGGAAACGCAAGAAAGCTTCCTGAGACGTACGCGAGCAGCAGATCAGCCAGGCCACGTACAATGGCAGCATGACCAGGCGTCCAATGGCGGAAACGGCGCGCAGGACCATGCTCTTCAGCGAGATCGTGAGCATCGCCGTGGACTCTTTCCGCACCAGCAAAGTCAGGTTTGTTCTCACCGCTCTGGGCATGGTGATCGGGACAGCGTCCCTGATCATCGTGGTCACGATAGCGCTCACGGGAAAGCAGTACGCCTTGAACCAGATCCAGGCCATCGGCGCCAACATGATCTATGCCTACTATGAAGGCGCCACCAGCGTGAACACCGGCGGAAACGACTACCTCACCCTGGACGATATGCGGGCGGTGGAGCAGCAGGTGCCGGGAATCCGTTTTACCTCGCCCATGCTGGAGCTGCACGACCGCATCATCGTGGGCGGAGGCAAAGAGCGCGACATCCTGATCCTGGGCGTCTCGCCGCAGTATGCCGACGTGCGCAACCTTCAGATCATCGCCGGCCGTTTCTTTGACGTCGACGATTCCATGGCACGCGCCAAGGTCGCCGTGGTCACACAGCAGTTCGCGCAAAGAAGATTCAACGGGCAGCAGGCGGCCATCGGGGAGGAAATCAAGATCAAAGACATTCCTTTCGTGATCATCGGCACCTTCCGCGAACGCGTGGATACCTTCGGCCAGTCCGAGATTGCCGGCGACACCATCCTGATCCCGGACACCGTGGCGCGCTATTACACTCCTGTGGTCAAGCAACTGTTCTTTTCCGTGGCCGATGCCGGCGACGTGCCGCAAAAGACCGAGTTGATCGCGCAAGCGCTGCAAGCACGGCACCGGCCCGAGTCGGTTTATCGCGTGGAGAACCTCACCCAGTTGATCACGGTAGCCAACAACATCGCCAACGGCCTCACGCTCATGTTGCTGGCCATCTCGCTGGTCACCCTGGTGGTGAGCGGCGTGGGCATCATGAACATCATGCTGGCCAACGTGCGCACGCGCATCCGCGAGATCGGCATCCGCAAGGCCATCGGCGCCACCCGGCGCGAGATCTGGCTGCAGTTCTTAACCGAAGCCGTGCTCATCTCGCTGGCCGGTGGTCTCGTCGGCACCATCCTGGGCTTGGCGATACCCTTCTCCGTCCGCTTCCTGACCGAGTACCGCATCCCGATCTCCGGGCTTTCCGCGATCATCGCGATCGCCGTGGCCACGCTGGTGGGCGTAATCTTCGGGACCCTGCCGGCGGCAAGAGCAGCGCAGTTGGATCCGGTGGATGCGTTGCATTACGAGTGAGCAGTCAGCAATCAGCGGGGTGGAGCAGGCCTTCAGGCCTGCGAATAAGGCTGCCAAAATCTTCTGGCTTCAGCCGCTGAGGTATCCGCATGTCTATTCCCTACAGGGGCACAACCACTGAATCCACATACTTTGTTACCGCCAATGTCTTGCAAAGAAGGAGTCTTTTCCAGGTGGAAAAAATCGCCCGGCTGTTCATTGAAGTTCTCTTCCTTTACCGGACCGAGAAGAAGTATTGGTTACATGAGTTTGTTGTGATGCCTGATCATTTCCACTTGATTCTCACTCCAACGGGCGTGACACTCGAACGGGCCATGCAGTTCGCGAAAGGAGGATTTTCATTTCGGCTTAATAAGAGCCTGAAGGCCAAGAGAGACGTCTGGCAGCCCAGTTTTGTTGACCGCCGCGTGCGCGACTCCCTGGAGTATCAGAGATTCAAGGACTACATCTGGCAGAACCCGGTCAAGCGATTTCTGGCTCCGACGCCGGAAGCATATCCTTACAGCTCTGCGCATGCCACATTCCGCTCCAGCTTGGACCCGGTACCTCAGCGGCTGAAGCCGCTTTCTTCTACAGCCTCACCGCAGGCCTAAAGGCCTGCTCCACCCCGTGTGCGCCGTGCTCATTATTGGAAAGAGGAAAAGGCCTAAAGGCCTGCTCCACCCCGTGTGCGCCGTGCTCATTATTGGAAAGAGGAAAAGGCCTTAAAGGCCTGCCCCACCCCGTGTGCGCCGTGCTCATTATTGGAAAAAGGAAAAAGGCCTGAAGGCCTGCTCCACCCCCGCTCTGCGTTCTTCAGCGTTCATCTGCGGCCCAATCTTTCTCCGTGCCTCCGTGTCTCGGTGGTGGATTTCCTCGTGCGCAAAAAAACGGCCCGGCAGTTTTGCCCGGCTGTTTTCACTTGCTTTGGTTCTTGATGCGGTTACATCACCAATGCCATTTTCT
>DASVFK010000287.1:0-2591 GCA_036380095.1 Candidatus Angelobacter sp.
GGCCGACAAATACGAAATCTCACGCCAGATTGGCGAGCGCGTGCTCCTGCCGGCCGTGCGTGCTGCGGCGGAAGACACGCTGATCATCGCTGACGGCTTCAGTTGCTTCCAGCAGATCCAGGGCCTTACCGGACGCACGCCGTTGCACATCGCTGAAGTTTTGCAGATGGCGATCCGCCAGGAACCGGCGGCCAGAGTCGCTGAAGAAGAACGCGTCGGGCAATCTGCGATCTAGAAGTTGTTGGCTGCCGAAGAACGAGGAGAGCCAAAATGAACGGGGCAAATCACTTTCCAACGAATGTCGTAAAATGAAACTCCAGGAGCAAAAACCCCATATGTCCCGACTCGTCAAGTGCGTAAAGCTGGGTCGCGAGCTGCCCGGACTGGACGAACCTCCGTTTGATACTCCGCTGGGCCAGAAGATTTACGAGAACGTGAGCGCCGATGCCTGGCGCATGTGGGCCGAGCACTCCAAGATGCTGCTCAACGAATATCGTCTCCAGCCCTGGAAACCCGAGGCGCAGCAGTTCCTGGTGGAACAGATGGAAGCCTACTTCTTCGGACCCGGCTCCGAGCTGCCCAAAGAGTTTGTCGCGCCCAAGCCGTGAAGAAGAATTGCCAGGATTGCCGGAAATGCCAAAGGTCGCCGCGATTGGAACGCGCGAGCAAAATACTAAGTACCAAATACTAAGTACCAAGCGCTTTTGCCAGCTAATGGCCTTTTGTCGTTTGCGATGAACTCTGCTTCTGCGCGTTGGGCGTGAACTTCTTCAGAAGAAATTCTTGCAGGATATTGAGCACCGCGGTTTCGGCAGTCCCAATCGCCGTGCTTTCAAACACCAGCGCCACGCCACGATCTTTCGGCGGATAGTAGAGGTTGGAAATGGCGCCTGAGGCCAGGCCTCCAAGGATGGCTGAGTAGTTCGGCTGCCAGCGTCCATTGTCGCCCTTACAAATAACGGAATTGGCGATGGCATAGAGAGTCCGTGAAACCTTGCTGCCGCTTCCCTTGTAGAAATAGCGGGGATCTTGCTTGAGCAGCGAGGGGAGCAGGGCGCTTCCAAGGAACGTGCTTGTAGCCTCGTCGGTATAAGTGGCGCCGAAGCGCTTGGCATAACCCAGCGCGCCCTGTCCGTATCCGCTGAAATCGTTTTGCGCCTGCTGCACACCCGCCGACACACCGACCAGGGCGAAGGTAACCGGGTCAATCGTCGTCTTCCATGCCAGCTGAAACTTCTGTTTGGGGCTGAGCGGAACGGCGTCGGGTACGTAGCTCACGTAGAAATTTGGGAAAACTCCCACTATCCTTTGCTTTTCCTGGGCCTTGACCTGCTCCTGGGCCAATTCAGTCTGAGAGACGGTGACTTGCACCGTGGTGCTCACGGCGGCGGGCGCCAGCGAACTCGGCGGAGCAAGGTAGGCCTCTCCAGGATGTAGGGTCCCGGAAAATACTTGCGCCGAAAAACCCGCTGCGGCAATTCTGATCCGGAAGGACCCGGGGAAGACGCCGGCAAACGAGAATTGACCAAATTCGCCGGAGAGCGCGTCTTGCGGCGGAAACTGGTCTGCGCCCATCAGCGTCACTCGCGCGCCCACCACCACGGCGCCGCTCTTATCAACGACCGTTCCGCTGATGCTTCCTGTCAATTGCTGATCGGGTGGCTGCTGGTCAACCGGCGCTCTTGTTGCCGCCAACGGGGCAGAAGGCTGGTTGACCTGGGCAAAAGCTGGTGGAGCAAGGAAGGTCAGGCCTATCGAGGCCCCAAGGCCAAGCACGAAGTTGAAGATACTTCGGACCAAGAGCTTGGTGCGCGGACCACCGGAAGAAACCCCCGTCCTTCTCATTCGATGGCTCTCTAACCCAAGTCGCAGCCTTCCTGCAGCCCTTGGCCTCAACTGGTACGCCAGGCGAGAAATGAATCGTTCTTTCTCCTGATGTTAGATGTGCGCCAAAGTTGCGAGTGCCAGCGAAAAACTCCCATTCGTCCACGGGAGCAATTCTTCAGGAGAAACAATGGATGATGTGAGGTGCCCAGATCAATCAGGACGTGTGAAAATGGCTGTCCCAGGATGGCACATGCGCGCTCATCTCTGGGGAAGGAGCAGTGTTCATGGCAAGGAAACTGGCGCAGGCTGCATTCTCCGCCGCACGACTGGTGCTGCCTCTAGCGCTGGTCGGGACGGGCAGATTTGAAGCGCGCGAGCAGGCTCGCGGCCGCCCCTCGCAAGGCTTTTCTTCGAGCGCATCCGCTGCGCGGCTTCGCTGACCTCTTGGGCTGCTCGCGGTTGGCAGACGGAGACCTCTCCGGCAGAGTTACTTTGTCGCAGGAGGAAAAGAAATGGTCGGAACGGGCAGATTTGAAGTGCGCGAGCGGGCTCGCGGCCGCCCCTCGCAAGGCTTTTCTTCGCGCGCATCCGCTGCGCTCCTGCGCGAAGACCTTGGGCTGCTCGCGGTCCGCAGACGTACTCCGTCTCACCGAAGATGCTCTTAGCAGGTAAAGGGATTAATGGTCGGGACGGGCAGATTTGAACTGCCGACCCCTCGCACCCCAAGCGAGTGCTCTACCAGGCTGAGCCACGTCCCGACGTGA
>DASVFK010000288.1:0-2957 GCA_036380095.1 Candidatus Angelobacter sp.
GGGGCGCGGGCGAATGCCGTTACCTGGCTGGCGCTGGCCTTGAGCAGATCGAGATATTCGCCGTTCTTCTCGATGGCGTAGACGCGCCCTTTGTTGCCGGTGCCGGCGATGAGCCTGCCGGAAGCGTCAAAGTCCAGCGCATAGGCGATGTCTTCCCGCGACGACCAGACCTTCTTGGGAGAACCGTCGGCTGCGATGCGGTAAATGTCGGAGCCGGCCAGGTTCACGCTGCCCATCAAAGGCGCTCCTCCTGCCTGGGGGGCAGGCGCGGGAAGGGCGGGCACGGGTCCTCCCGTGGGAGGCGCCGCACGCTTCTCTCCAGTGGCCGCGGCGAAGATGTTGCCCGCCGAGTCGATCGCCAGCGCCGTGATCTCCTTGCGCGGCGCGGCGTAAAGAACAAATCCCTGGCCCGCGGGCGAGATGCGATAGAGGAGTGCGCTGCCATCCGATCCGGCAATCACGTTGCCCTTGGGATCGAAAGCCATCACGCGAATGTGGGCTTCATCGGACTTGAAAAACAACGATCCCTGGCCGCTCTTTTCAACGCGAAAGATCTCGCCGTTATCGCCCGTGGCCACATAGAGGCGGCCTTCACCGTCAAAGGCCAGGTCCCAGATGTATTTTGTCTTGGGATCGAAGAAGACCTGGGCCTCGAACTCCTGGGCCGGGGGCTGGCCGGCTTTGCCCGCCGCGCGCGTGATCTTATACACCTTGCCATCGGGCGAAGTCGCCGCATAGATGGCTCCGTCCTTGCCCAGTGCGATGGCCTGGACCTGCAGCTCCTTGGGATCAAAAATCATGGTGGACTTGCCGTCCGGAGTCACGCGATAGACCCGCCCAGGAGCGCCCGTGGCGGCGTACACCGTGCCGTCTTTATCGGCGGCGATGCGCCAGATGAAGGTGGAAGGGCTGGTGTAAATCACCTTGAAGACCGGCGCCAGCTCCAGCAGCCCGGAGTTGCGGATGGCCACGCCCCGGGCGGTGCCGCGCTCAAAGTCTTCATATCCGGTTTGTTTCCACAGGCGAGTGCCTTCCGCGAAGGCGGCAGAGGCACAGGCAAGGACAAAAAGAGCAAAAAGAATCTTCTTCATCACGGTCCATTACAGATTAGCAGCAGGCAGCCCTGCGCAAGAAGTTTGAGCCATGGCACGGCGGTCCTGAGAACAGCAGAGATCGCCCTGATTTGACTGATGCATGCCGGGCGCGCAAGGTTCGTACCGGCGCCCGGCCCATGCGGATTGGACAGCCCAAGTCCTTACTTGATGGACAGGCTGATGACCTGCGATCCCGTCACTACATAGCCCACCGGCGTGGAGGACTCATTGACCGCGGACTCGTTGAAGACCTGCATCTCCTGCGTGGCGCGCATGCCCTCCATCACGTTCATCACGGAGAGGGGCACGGCGGGCATGACCTTGTCTTCCACCGTGGCCTGCGGGTTGGGCTCGAGCAAGGAGACGTACAGATGGTCGTTCAGGCGCTCCTTGTTCAGCAGTTCGATGGTGGAGTTCAGGTCCAGGCGGCGGGCGGCCGCGGGGTTCAAGTGGCGCGCGCGGTCCAGCGTCTCTGCGTCGCTTACCAGGATGCGCAGCGTGCCCTTGGAAACCGAAGTGGGCAGGCGCACGGGAATACGGCGCACGATGCGCTCGCCGCGATACGGCCGCAGCACGGCCTCAATGGTGATCTCATCGCCGGGGCGGGCCTCGGTCACGTCCGTGCGCGCGTTCTCCAGCACGGCGGAGTGGCGGTCGCGCTCCAGGTCAAAATCCAGGGTCACGCCGTCAACGGTCGGCGCTTCAAAAGGATTGTCGTAGATGCGATTGAAATGGTCGCCCAGGGCCAGCGCCACGGTGACCGCGGTAGGCTGGCTATCCACCGGGGAAAACAGGTTGCTCACACGCACGGCCGGGTAGCCGCTCACGTGGATGCGGCCATTCATGCGGTACGTGGTTTCCTCGCCGTACTGGTTCATGCCCATCAGCGCGTTGTACACCGTGGCCATCATCATGACCGGTGTGAGCTTGGGATTGTTCAGCACTTCGTAGTGATAGTTGCGGGGGCCGCTCGGTCCGTGAATGCTCAGGGTCACCGGGATCATCTGCGGCTCGCGGCCAAAGCGTCCCAGGATTCCCGTCTTGCGGTCCTGCACAAAAGCGCCTACCGGCTCGGTAGCGTTGACAATCTTGAAGGCGTTCAGCGGTGACGCCAGCGTGGCGATGATGTTCGCCTTGGTCATGGGCATGTCCACCATGCCGTATTGCGTCAAGGGATGGCCGCAGGCCAGCAGGTGTTCTTTGTCCATGTAGGTGACGGTGCAGGTGGCGGCCACGTCCATATCGCCGCGCACCAGCACGGCACTCACCGCCGAGCCGGGCACCAGGGGCTCCGGCTGCTTTTCGTCACTGACGGAGCCGGCGCCCATCACCGGGGTGATTCCGGCAGCGGCGAACTGCGGAGCAAACTGCTTCAGCGCAGCGTCATTGAAGCCGCTAAAAACAAAGGGAGAGTCGATAGGCTGCAGCAATTGGCCCTGCAGGCCTTCCGTTTCCGGCGCGCCCGGGCCGCTGGTCTTGCTGGCCACGGCGGCTTTCTTGGCTGTGCCGGTCGATCCCTGCCCCATGCTGCGATCAAACTCGTTGATCTCCAGCATCTGTTCGATGGGCGTTACACCGGCAATCGGCTCCTTGGAGAACTGACCGATGCGGTACGCAATGGCGCCCAGCATTTTCCCGTTGATGTACACCGGGCTCCCGCTCATGCCCGCAACTACTCCGGTGAATTCGGGTTTCTCGCCGTGCAGGCGGATCAGCACCACATCATTGCGCGGTCCGTTCATGTTCTTGAGCAGGCCCAGGACCTCGACTTCCATCGGCTCGGGCTGAGTGCCCTGGAAAACGGTATAGGCAACGCCCTTCATGCCCGGACGCACCTCAGACACGGTCATGATCTGCAGTGCC
>DASVFK010000289.1:0-15561 GCA_036380095.1 Candidatus Angelobacter sp.
ATCTTCCCTTCCTGATGCAGCTTGTTCTCCCTCAAGCTGCAGAGCAACACCAATTGCTGCACGAAGCCGTAGAGCGGTTTGCCGCCTCGGCGAAAGACAAAAGAACCTTCTACTCGCGGCTGATTACCGCCGTTCTGGAGAAACAGCCTCTGGATTTGGAAGAATTTGTTGGGACAGGCCCTGGGCATCCTCAGCCTGCCCCAAGTTCTCTCCCGGAAGATCCGGCTGCGTGGGAGGCGCACGCGCTTAAGTCGGTCATGCTCAGCCGCCTGCGGTCCGCGGACTTCGAGAGTGATACTTATCCCCCTCAGCCTGAACTGCTTCAAGCGCTCGTCAGTAAGCACCCGCAAGAGGGACGGCATTTTCTGCACGTGCTGCGAAGCCGACCGGCCCAGCTATCTTCTGTGGTTGAGCATTGCCCCGCGGCATTGGTTGTTCCCATACTCAAGTTGGCCCGCCCAGCCGATGCGGCGATGATCGATTCACTCATGCAGGCCCTTTCGCGCGTCGGCTCCAATCACCGGCCGAGCGGGGAAGATGCCGTGCGGCGGACCATTCTCGCTGAAGTGCTGCAGCTGCCACCAGGCGAGGACATGGGCCAAGACTTTTTTGCCCGCGTCTTGGAAAAGTTGTTCGAAGTGCCACTGGCGGACCCCATTTGCCGGGAACTGCGCCGGCAAGTGGCCGAAATCCGCTCCTCCAACAGGTTTCCCACGCCACAGATCGACGCCCTCGACTCGACAATTGAGACTGCAAGCTCGCCGGACGCTCTGGCCCGCCTGACCAGGGAGAAGAACTGCACCAGCATCCCATTCACACCCGCCTCCTTAGGTCCTATGCCGGCCGCCCGTGAAGCCGTCTTTTCGTTTCTTCTGGGCGAGACCCGTAGGCACAGCCTTGATGATCGTGATCCCGGCGTGGCAGGCACAAGCGAGCCTTGCTCGCTGGAGCAGTATTCCGTTGACACGCTTCAGCATGAACTGCAGGCGATGATAGAAGAGGCTCCCCAGGAACTTCGTGCCGTCACCGAGCGCTATATAAAAGATGCGGAGAAGAGAGAAAGATGGACAACCATTCTCCCCGAATCCTCTCTCGCCGGCCTGGTCCGTCTGCTTGAGCCGCGAAAACACCGGGCGCTGCTTGATACCGCTGAGGTGCTGGCTGCCGCATGGCAAGAAGCGGCGTCGCCGTCCATGCCGGAATCCACACGCAATTTCATGTGGAGTTTTCTCTTCGACTTCCTGGCCCGCAACCGCGAAACCGACCGCTCAACGGCGCGGATGATCGGCGCCTTTTTCGAACATGTTGCGCAACATGCCAAAGGGACGGCGGCAGGCCAAGCGGCGCTGGCAGCGATGGGAAGCAGCCTGCTCGAAAGCTGCGCGCGGCTGGCTCGAGCATCCGGCCGTTCCCATTTGCTCAGTATTCTGGCCCGCAATCGGCGGCTGCTGCGGCCCTTTGGGAATCCTTCAGCGCCCCCGCCCAGCAGCGAGGACCCCGGTTCCTTGCACGGCAACAAGGCACGATCGCAACCAGCCCGGGGGCCCGTCCGCGACAGAACGGCTTTTACACTGGGCCGCGATGTGTCCGAAGGCGGAGCAGCCGATGCCATCTACATCGCAAATGCCGGCCTGGTGCTGGCCGGTACCTTTCTTCCCCATCTCTTTGAGTCGCTCAACCTGCTGGACGACGACGCAAGTGGCCGCCGCCGCATACGCTCCGGCGAGGCCGCTTCCCGCGCGGTGCACCTGCTCCAGTATTTAGCGGATGGCTCCTGCTCCACTCCCGAACCTTTGCTGGTCCTCAACAAGATCATGTGCGGCCTGGCTCTGGAAACCCCGGTCAGCCGCGAAATCGAACTGAACGACCACGAACGCGATCTTTGCGAGCAGTTGCTGAGAGCCATGATCGCCAACTGGAGCGTGATCTCCAATACCTCAATCGCGGGCCTGCGCGAGACCTTTCTTCAGCGTGAGGGAAAGCTCGAGCACGCGGCTGAGGGATGGCGGCTGCAAATCCAGCGAAAGACCCTCGACATCCTGGTCGACCAGATTTCATGGAGCATGTCAGTGATCTACCACCGCTGGATGCTGGAGCCTCTCTATGTCAAATGGTGATGTCGTGAAGCCTGAGACCGTCATGTCGAACGCGGCCTGCATTCAAAACGAGATCACATGGTTTCGTGAGGTGATGGAGCTGCGCTTCAAGCTGCACGCCGGTGAACCAGCGCCGGCGCACCCCCTGGAGGAGATTGCCCCGCCCGATCTCCCCGAAACTGGCTCCCCGTATGCCGATGTGGTCCGCACATTCGGTATGGGCGGCGCTGAGCGCCTGGTCCTGATACTCAGCTATATTCCACACGTGCGCCCGGAAATTCTTGACGTCTTCTTTATCCAGCACCAGCAATTCCAGCGCCGTTTCACGGAACTCGGTGGAGTTACAGGGAATTCTCACGGCGGCTTTCTGCCCACAGGGGAGACAGCCATGTTTCTACTGGCAGGCGACGATATTCGAGCCCGCCTCGCTTACCAGTTTCTGTTCAGCCAAGAACATTATTTGTATGCGCAGAATATCGTCAGGCTGAACCACCGGCACCAGGAGGAGCCGCCCCTGTCTTCGCTCCTCCAACTCACTCCTGAATACCTTGAACGCCTCACCACCGGAAGGCCTTATCATCCACCATTCAGTCCGGAGTTTCCGGCGCAGCGCATCACCACCAACTATGAGTGGGGCGACCTGGTGCTCGCTCCTGCCACGCGGCAGGAAGTTCGGGACATAGTCGCCTGGATCCGCCACGAGAGCGAACTCATGCATGACTGGATGCTCAAGAAGCGTCTCAAGCCCGGATATCGCGCGTTGTTTTATGGACCGCCCGGCACGGGCAAGACGCTGACCGCCAGCTTGCTGGGGAAGGAGACGGGGCTTTCCGTCTACCGCATCGACATCTCCAAGGTGGTTTCAAAGTATATTGGCGAGACGGAGAAAAACCTGGCCAGCCTTTTCGACTACGCCCAGCACCAGAACTGGATTCTCTTCTTTGATGAAGCCGACTCCCTCTTCGGCAAGCGCATGGAATCGCGCGACGCAAATGATCACCACGCCAATCAACAGATCGCCTACCTGCTGCAGCGCATCGAAGACTTTCCCGGCGTGGTGATCCTAGCCACGAACCTGCGGGCCCATCTTGATGAGGCCTTTGCGCGCCGCTTTCAGTCGATGGTCCATTTCGCCATGCCGGGCGCCGAGCAGAGACTGCGCTTGTGGGAATCGAACTTTGCCAACAAGCCCTACCGGCTGGCTCCAGATGTTGATCTCCAGCGCCTGGCGCAGGACTATGAACTTTCCGGTGGTGGCATTATTAATGTGCTGCGCTACGCTTGTCTCAAGGCCATTGTCCGCAACCCGCGTCTAGTCCACGCCGAAGATCTGCTGGATGGCGTCCGCAAGGAGCTTCATAAGGAAGGTAAGTTCCTGAAACGTGCTCACGGCTAGAAAGAGGCCGGCTCGCGGCGAGAACTTTTTTGTAATCTTCGGTCACAAATGTGAGCAGAAAGCGTCTTGCTAACGGAGAGTGGTGTGTCTGACCGATGCGAGGGATCCCGTTGAGCCAGCAACACAAGCGGGAGCACGACCTGGTTCGCCGGGAAAATTGTGCAGATTGGAGCCGCACATGAACACATACGCAGAGCCGAAACCGAAAGACCGCGGTACAAAGCAGGCCGGCAGATTTTTCAGCAACGGCAGTGCAGCCGCCATTCCACAGCTTGCTTCATCTGGTGCGTCCGCATCGGTCAGCCGGTTGCAATCGAAGATGAACAGCAGCCCCAGAGCCACCCAGCTCAAGAGGTTCCAGCAATTGGCCAACCGCGGGCCACACGCTCAAGGGTCGGCGCAATTGCAAGTACGCATGAATCGGCGGAACAACTCCATGTCCACCGGCCCCATACAACGCGAATGCGGCCAGGCAATGGATGGCAAGCTGCTGCAAGGGAAATTCGGCGCCGCGCAACGGCAACAGGACCCTGCTCCACAACCCAACCGCACCGGTCTGCCCGATGGCCTCAAGTCCGGCATCGAATCGCTCTCCGGCATGGACATGTCAGGAGTGCGGGTGCATACGAATTCCAGCAAGCCGGCGCAGCTCAATGCCCTGGCCTACGCGCAGGGCAACCACATCCACGTCGCGCCGGGACAGGAAAGACACCTTCCCCACGAAGCCTGGCACGTGGTACAGCAGGCACAAGGGCGCGTGAAGCCAACCATGCAGCTGAAGGACAAAATCCCAATCAATGATGATCCGGCGCTCGAGCGCGAAGCGACTGTGATGGGGGCCAAGGCGCTGGGTAGCGCGGATCGTATGGCAACGAAGGCAGCAACCCCAGCCTTACAACGCGAGATAGTGCAGGGCCTCCAGTTTCAAAGAGGATGGCCGCCCGGAGCGAGCCGTCCTTTATCGCCTCACACAAACGTGATCCAGCCGGCAGGTTGGGCAACCTGGGGCGCCGCGGCATTGGGACTGCTCGGCGCGGTAGGCGCCGCCGGACTGGGATTACCTATAGCCACCGCCGCCGGAATAGCGGCTTTGGGTGCGGTCGGCGGCGCAGCTTTAGGTCTCGGCTATGAATACAGAACCGGTAACAAGATAGATAAAGACGTCTTCATAGGGCAAGGTGAATCAATCGATGACATCAAGACCGATGTGGACAGCGCGATGGTCAAGATCAAGGCAGCATTCACGGGAAAGGGAGTGTTCGCCAATGAGCTCCAAAGTGTCCAAGGTCGCGACCAGCCCGTATATGCATTCAGAAAATGGCTGCTCGGCTCAGGTCTGGGACCATTGATACGGGAATGGAACCCACAATGGACAATAGAGGATACGGCCGGGCTCCTGTTAGATGTTGGGAGCAAAATAAAAACCACGGGAGCTTTCAAGGCGCAGCCCAAGACCGATAAGGACCTGTTGGCGCCCGTTCACAATGCGGTGCGAAAGCAGGACAAGACATTCCGGCTCAAGGGATCAACGCCCGAGGCGGATTGGGCAAGGGGAATCGAACGAAACTTCCGGGTGAATGCCGGGCCCTCGGCAACAACCGCAACGCTGCTGAATTTTCTCAGTGTCTTCCCAAACATCACGAACGAGGAAAGGGAGGCAATCATGCAGGCCGTGATCCTGTTCTGGAGAGGATATTCCAAGCGGGGTATGGGTGACTACCACACGGGCGCGGAGGTATGGATGGCATACAGCAGACGCTTGGACATAGAAAAGGAGGAGCGCAAAAAGCAGGATTGAAGCGCTTCCTGTTAAGCAGAGGTTGGTGTTTCTGCCCGGGCCGCATCGTCTACGGCCCGGCCTGAGCAGAGGCACGACTTTGTTAGCCAGTTCGTAATGGACGCGAATCGCGATGCAAACATGCACAGTGCCTAGACAAAGGGGCCACGATGGGAAACGGCCTGGCGGCTTTTCCATCAGTAGCGGCCTTACCGCTTCTATTCCACAACTCGCCTCAGCGGGCGCGTCCGCCCCGATCAGCCAGTTGCAGTCGATGCTGAACAGCAGCCCCAGGGTTACCCAGCTCAAGCGATTTCAGCAGATGGCCAATCGGGGACCACACGCTCAACGGTTGGCGCAATGGCAAATGCGCATGAATCGGGCCAGCAGCAATAGCTCAGCAGCTGCTCACCCCATCCAGCGCGAATGCGGCGAGGAAATGGAAGGTGGCCTGGGCGCCGAGTTCTTTCTCCAAGGCATGTTCCCAATGCAGCGCATGTGCAGTGCTTGCCAGCAAGAAGAGGAAACGCTCCAGGGACAATTCCTGCCGGCCCCCGCAGCGGATGTGGAAGCAGACGGCTTGCTGCAAGGCAAGGCCGCATGGCGCAAAGGGGGAAAAGGGCGTTTGAATCTCCTGCCGTCTCAGCACACTCTCGCCCCCATTCAGCGCGTTGCGACAGTGCGGACCCTGATTGGGAGGAATCCACCCGCAGACGATGACCCGGTTCCGGTCGGCAGACTGTTCGAAAACAAAGATGAAGGGATTGCGATTCTTGAGCGACTCGGCCGCGGTGACAGGACCGTCTTCGAAGACCTGGGGTTGGAAGTCCCGGAAGGTTACAAGATGCAAGCGCATGAATGGGGGCTCGGATATGACGGCGATACCGAAAGGTACGTGATCATCAGGGGAGGGCCCGGGGCTGTCAACTTCGGCAAGGGTGTGTTGAGAAATGTCGTCGGTATCTCACACACGCATCCGTTGCCGACCGGCAGTTTGAGTCAGGACGTGGAAGGAATGTCATTCCTCGAAATGGTTCAGACCGCCGGCATGGTTGGCGTTGACGCTGTCTTCACCGGATATAACAGCGTCTTTCCGTCAAACACGGACATCATTTCGAATTACACCATCGGCAGTAAGAATCCGGAGATGTTATTCACGCCATATCGGCTCGACGCTCATGGAAACTTCTCCGACAATCCCCGGGATCCTCTGGTTTCGGTGAGTTTCGGCCCCGCCATGGCCACCCTCAGGAAGGAACTGCCGGTCCAGGCCACAGAAAATGGGGCAATTGATTTTCTCTACGCTCCGATGACCATTTTCCGGGGCGATGAGAACATCTGGAATGGTACCTTGCAGGTGTCCACGGACAGTAGCAGCGCTGCTTGGCCGAAGAAAATCGCGATCCCCGACAACGCACACCATCGAGACCAAAACGGCCGGACCATTGACGACCACAACAGACGTTACTTGCCCGAACTATTGCCACCGGCCCGAACAGAGCCAATGCGCGCCACTCTGCATCCCTCCCGGGAGCACGCGCAAGAGATGGAAAGTGTCAGGATGGAAGAGCAGCCGCAGAAGAAGAAGAAAAAGAAGAAGAAGAAAGGCTGTTTCTCATGTTGGTAAGGTACGGATGAATGTGCGATTTCTTGAAAAATGATCTCACCGCCCTTTGAGATACTGTTGTTTGCCATCTCGTGATAGACGGGAGCCGCCATGCACGCATACGCAGAGCCAAGACAAAAAGACCGCGTTGCAAAACCGGCCGGCAGCTTTTTCCTGAGCAGCGAACGGACGGCTTCCGTTCCGCAACTCGCCTCAGCGGGCGCGTCCATCCCGATCAGCCAATTGCAGGCCAGGCTGAACAGCAACTCCAGGGTCGCCCAGTTCAAGCGATTCCAGCAGATGGCCAACGGCGGGCCACACGCCCAGCGGCTGGCGCAATTGCATACGCGCATGAATCGGCGCGACAACGGCTCATCATCTGCTCACCCCATCCAGCACGGATGCGGCGAGGAAATGGCCGCGGGCCGACCCATCGCCCAGATGGAATTTACAACGGGCATGGCATCGGCCGATGTCATCACCGGCATTTCGCAGGACTACTTCTCGAAAAAGGACACGATTTCACGTTCTGGGTCTTGGGCCAAGGCCGCATTCCAAGGTTTGATGGCCAGCATATCAGCACAATTGCCTGTTCTTCCGCCGGTAACGCTCATGTCGGATGTTGATTTGAGGGAAACCAAAGAATCATATGGGAACGCTAGTCCTGATGCGGCGTTTGACTCGGAGACCTGGCAGCTCTATATCGACCCCAAATATCTTGACCAGCCCTTCAGCAATCAGCGTTGGCTCACGCTTGCTGAATTCATGACCCATGAATTGCGCCACGCCGACCAATACTTCAGGGCGGCGATGGCGGCAGCAAGCACGGGACACAATGCAAATGAAATTGCAGAAGAATTGGAGATTCCTCTGCCCATCGCCCAAAGCGCCGTGCAGGCACAGAATGCCCCACTTACCGCGCTGGGCGGGCAGGCGCTTCAGGATGCCAGAGACATCAGGGCGCAAATCCCTGGACTTGAAGCAGCCACCGAGGAATCGCAGAATGCGGAAATGTATCAAGGATTGATCGACCTGGCGCTGGATTTTGCCGGCCAATTGAGAACGGAACTCCAGGCGTTGCCTTCCGCCTACACATACGACGTAAACATGTTGGGCGAGGTCGCGCAATGGAGAGACGTTCTAAAGCAGGCCATCCGGGACAACAAAGCCAAGATCATGCGCTACATGAAGCTGGCGCAAACATATGCACCAACCAGCCGCCTTGGACAAGCGGTTCAGGCAGGCATCGAGCAGGCTAGGAGGATGGAGTTGCGGGACAAGAGGACCGTGAGGAATATTGATGCGTTGCAGTCGGGAAAGATCACTCCAATCAAGTGGAGATCGCTTGTTCAAGTGAGGTATGAGGAGCACGTTCGAGACGTCGAGACCTATGGCAAGAAGATGAATGCGGCTATCGCGGCTTACAGGGATGATCCGTTGGAGCGCGACGCCAGGGTTGCGGGTACACGGATGAAACAAGGATTGGAGCAACTTGAACAAGCGGCCGGGCGCGCGGCAATGCAATCGTTGATGAGCGCCTATATGGAAGGTTCGGGTTCAGACTCATATTGATGTTCTCTGGCCACGTCTACCGTGGAGCTTCGTCGACCCACTCCTCTGATTTGATCTGCCGGCTACGGCCCATGCTGGAAAAGGACATCGCAGGCTGCCAGGAGGCAACGCTGCCGGACCAGGCCGCGGAACAACAGACCGGTTAATTCGGACCTCCACTCTTACAGAACTTCCCCTCAGGCGGGAGCGTCTTGTAGGTGCACGAACCTGCGTCGTCACGACGGTGAAACTTCACATTCCAGTTCGAATCATCCGGATAACAGCTCGGGACGGGCGGTTTGTACTGCTCTTTGGCCTCAAACCCATCGGGGAATTTCACTCCAAACCCGTAACAGCCCCCGTCCGGACAATCCACGTCCTTGTTCGTCCAGGCACTGCAAACCGCCTGGCATTGCTGGTACAGAGGATCGCTGCCGCCCAAGGCGCAGCCGCAGGAACTGTTGCCGTCATTCCAGGAGCAGAAAGTCCTGGGTTGGCATTTCTCCTTCGCGACTTTGTTGTAGTTGGTCTTGAACTCGTCGAAGCCCATGTCCAGGGTCACGGTCAGCAGGCCGTCCTTGTACTCCTTCTCGATTTTCATTTGAGACGGTGGGAACTCGAGAGGAATTTTTTCGACATTGGCGCGAACCGGAAACACGTCGGTATCTTTGTTGAAGCCAGGCACACCGATATACATCTGGTAGGTCTGCTTGGTGGCGGGCGCCCCCTTCGGATCGTCCGGTTTAGGCTTGGCGAAAAGCAGGAAGGTATAGTACGTGTGGCCGCCCTTGAAGACGTTGATGAACTGTCGCGCGTTCCGCTGGGTCTTTTCGCTCATCGTGGTGTCAATGTAATACTTGCCGTGGTTGAGAGTCAGCGAACTGCGCTGTGCTATGCCCTGGCCCGCCATGCGAATCGGGGGCTGGACGCCTTGCTCGTTTGGATTGAGGTAGTCACGATAGAGCGGCACGCCATAGCATTTTGAGCTGGTGCAAGCCCTCGCCCACCAATGCCCGGAGTCCTCGCAGTCGTCGCACAGCTTGGGACAATCCATGCCGCAGTCGGGATACACCACCGTGGTCACGAATCCGTAGGGACTCGTCTTGGCGGTGCCACAGGTTTCGTCATCCTTGTTACACACCGGCGGCATGTTGCCGGCTACGTCGGAAGCACACTCCAAGTCCTCCACCGGAGCATTGAAAAAGGCGTCCTTGTTCACGGAGATGGTATCGATCAGTCCGGTCAGCGAACCATCGTCGTCGTTAAGTTCGGTCTGGCGGTCGATGTCACTGAAATCGGCGAACTGCACATTGGGCAGATAGGTGCAATAACGCTTCTTGACTCGTTCGTCGTCCGTCTGGTAGGTGCCGGGCTTGAACAGTGGCTCGATGACGAAGTGGCGGATGTCCACGTTGTCAAAAAACAGGTTGTTGGAGTGGAACGCCGGCGGATAGTAGAAACCGTTGGGCTGTTTCCATCCAATGGCAGCGTTCGGCAAATAACATTTGCCTTGGGCGTCCTTGGGCATTCCGAAGACCTGCCCATACATCCATTTGCTGTTCGTGCAGTTGCCCCCGGCCGTCTTGGGATTGCAGTCCTTGATGTCAGTGCGCGTGATATTGAGGTAGGCGTTGTTTTCCTGGTAGGCCGGGCCGTCGTAGATGTTGAACAGCCGCTGATTGTTCCCAAAGTTGGTGATCGGCAGGCTGATGCCCTGGTCCACGTCCAGGCAGTAGTTGCCCGCCGTGGCCCCACTCTTCTGGGTAGCGCATTTCAGGCCCTTGGCCCTGGTTGCGGGATTGAATGGCCCGGCGGCATCGGCGTAAGGGTTGCCACCCTTCTCCGCTGTGGGCTGGGTATGGCCGATGAAGGAATCGTTTCTGGCGATGGCCCAGTGACCCAGGATGGCGTCTGAGCGGGTGTAGCCGCCGCCGGTCACGAAGGTCAGCCCGCCATTCTGGACATCCGTCACATTGCTGTTGCTGAACAGATACCACTGCGGACGCAGCCACACTGCTGAGAAGTTATTCTCCGTCCAGTTGAACGAGGTGGTGTAGTGGTTGAGCACGGTGACCATGCAGCCGGCGATGTTGGCGCTGTCACAGCGCGGAATGGCGCTGCAATCAGTTTCCCCCGCCGGACACTGAGTGGCAAATCGGCCACCGCCCTGGTCCACCCGCGGGTAGTAGCCATCCGAACGCTCGCTCGCAGGATCGGGCGCCAGCGCGCCTTCAGTTACGGGCAACATGCGCGGCAACTCCTGGTTCGCGTCCCGCACCACGCCAAAACACGGCGAGGTATTGCCGACGGTGTTGAAAGAGTTCATCGCGGTGCTGCACTGGTTGCCCTCGAATCGCTGCAGCGGGCTCATAGAAGCACGCGCCAACGGGTTTTTCTCGTCTGCACCCCACTTCTGCTCTGAAGCGTAGCTCCACCAGTATTCGTGACGGGACATGGTGCTGTTGGCCGCAGGCACCAACCAATAGCAGGCGCCACAGGTGCCGGCGCCCGAGGCAAAGTTGTACTGGAAGTCATTCCAGCCGTTGGTAATCCAGAACACCGCGGGATGGTCGATATCAGTGTGATACGGCACTTCTTCCTGGGCGCGGTTCTTAGGGAGGTTGGCCGGATCCGGGTAAGGCGCAGCCAGGATGCCGGGCACCTGCCTCTTGTTCTGCGGGTTGATGACCGCGGCGCGAGCGAAGACCCCGAGGTTGGAATACAACCGGTTGTCCGTTTCGGTAGCATCTTCCAGGTAATAGCCGTGGCCAATGGACTTGTAGCCCACATTGCGGGCCAGAGTCACGCCTTGCGATGCATGGAGGGCGATCCAGCGGGTCATGGAATCCCAGATGGAAGAATCTTCGATGAAGGTTGCAGGACCAGGCGGTTGCGGCGATTGGGGCGTCTTGCGGGTCATGTGGAAATGGATTGGGTAGTGCATGATGCGGCCGCCCTCCCCCAACTGGAAGAACTCCACACCGCGAATCTGCACGCTCTCGAAGCCCTGGCGAAAGACAGTGTGTCCGCCGAAATAATAACCGGGCTTGCCGTCGGTGGGCTCGTCTGGGAAGGGATCGAGCAGGCGGTTACCACCGGAGACGATGCGGATGCTGCGGGTCAGCAGTCCCACTGCGGCGCGGATATCGACCGTCGGCTGGTCGGGTCCGGTGGTCCCGCGAGCTTTGGGAAGGTCGAATTGCTTGCCGTAGTGGGGATTGGCAATGGCCTCCTGAGTGGTGATGGTGCTCTTTTGACTGTCAGAAACCGCATCCTGGGCCAGCGTCAAGACCTCCGCATGGCCGGGCAGATAATCGGTGCTGGTGATGACAATCTGGTCTTTCTTCTTCCAGTCCACCACCCGGTCCAGGACAAAGGTCTTTTCGTTTTTTCCGCCCGCCAGATTGGTACCCAAGCGCGCCCAGCTCCGGCCTGAGGAGTTGGGCATCTGCGGGTCCTTGACCGTCCCTTTTTGCCCGAAAAGACGAAGAGTACCGCCGTACGATACCGCCAATACCTTGTAGCCAAAGTAGCTTGGCGGAGTTCCTCCGTCATCGTATGTCAACGGCAGATAGGCATAAAAGCAGTCGTCCACTTTGCCTGGAAGGTTGTTATTGAATCCGTCAACATCTTTGGCCCGTACGCAGGAGGCGGGGTTCAGCGACATACGGTTGGAAGTCCATAGCTTGTCCGGGACGCCGCACTGGATTCTTGGTTCCGAGAGGCAGGTGATTCCCACGCCCCCATCGCCCGTGCCGCTGCCGGCCTTCTGCTCCGCGCCCCAGAGATGGATAACGAGCGTACCGTTGGCGCCGTAAGGCACATCCGCGGTCCCAGCCGTCAATGAACCACCCTTTTCGATCAGGATGGATTCCGCCCAAAAATCAGTGTCGCCATTGTCCACGAAGTGCAATTCGCCGCCGCCATGGATATTGACATTGTGGAACTTGTAGATCCCATGCCCGGCGGTGCACGTGCCGGTCATGATGACCAGGTCTTCCCCGTTACCGTTTGGCAGTCTGCCCGTGGTGCAGGTGATGGCCGGGACCTGCTGGGCTTCCGCCATTGCGGACAGCGACGCCAGAGCTGCGATGAGGGCCGCACACAGCAGGAGACCGTTGACTGTGGCGATGTACTTGACAATTCGCGGGCGCATGGCGGAGGCGAAGGTGCACAGTCCCGCTCCCAGCGTCGGTGGGAAGGCCATTGGGACAGACCGGGTTGCGTAATGAGAGCGCAACGCGGCCTTCGCTAGAGCACCCAGCGCAGTGTCTTTTCCGAATCGCCTGTGACAACCTTTACGGGGAATCCATGCGCGCAGATCGAAAGTCATGGCGGATCTGCTCCTTTCGAGACCAGCGTGTTATGTTCCTGCTCGCGCCGCGAATTTAGGCGGTAGTCTCCGGGCAGACACACCACTCTCTGCTGAACAAGACGCCGGGGTGTTGACGTTTGTGACCGGGAGAGGAGAGCCTGTTTTGTTCGGGGGGTCTTGGTTAGTCAGCGCTCGCGATGAGCGGCCTAGCAACATCGCAATAGACGCTTGGCTCGTGGGCAATCACTGAGGCGCAGTTAGGGAAAAGCTGTCGATCCAACATTGAGGGGAGAGGGACTTGCCACAACCAGTCTCCGAAGAATTGATATGAGCCTGGGTGATGCGGGTGTGCTTGTACTACTGCAGTCGTCGGGGACTTGGCTGGTCCTGCGAAACCTCGGCCCCATCGGTCCGCTGATCGTAGGTTTGACCGACGGTTCACTCATCCCATTGTCGGGCGCCAATGAGCATCCCCGGAACGTTCGCATTGGGCGAGATGGCGGGTGTAAACGTGGAGCATTTTGCCGCTTCCTTCGGAATGTCTGAATTAGCGCCGAGGGTAGAGGCGAACGAAAATTCGCACAAATCGGCTTCGCGGAAGGGCAATTTTTCGGAGATGAAAACCGGTTCGGCGGTACATAGGAGGTACACAGCCGAAGAGGTGTCGCTAACTTGCTGATTTCAGAGCTGTTAAAATGGTGGCCAGGGACGGAATCGAACCGCCGACGCCAGCCTTTTCAGGGCTGCGCTCTACCAACTGAGCTACCTGGCCAGTTTGGCTAATTACACACGCAAGCTTTCGGGGAGCCCGACGGAGACTTGAACGGTGTGGAACGTCATCGATTATACCAATCCACTGTTGAATCGCTCAAATCACCGCATCGTTCTCGGCGACCGGTCACTGGCTCTTTAAGATGCGTCGCCGGCCTTGGTTCCCGGCTTGGGAACTTGGCTTTGGCATCACCCGATCACCCGGGGCCCCCAGACCGGCCCCTTTTGCCGGGCTGGGTGGTCACCCGATCCCCAGATCACGCGATGCTCAATACACGGCCCGGCGCTGCTCTCTGCGTTTGGATTCGAGAGAGAACCGCGGCTCGGCCGACGCGCCTTCCAGAAGCAACTTGCTCAGGTACTCTGCCAGGGCAGGGCCATGTTTAAAGCCGTGACCTGAGCCTCCGCCCACCAGCCATACATTTTCAAACTCAGGATGCCGGTCGATGAGAAAGTCGCCGTTCCAGGTGTTCTCATACTGGCACACCCGCGTTTCCACGATGGGAGCATCCTGCAGCGAAGGAATGTGGGCCTTGAGAAAGGCGCGCAGGCGCTGCACAGATTCAGGGCCCACCAGGCGCATGTCGTTGTCCGGATCGATTTCCGGACCGTGGTAATCAAAAGCGATCTTGAAGCCGCGCGACTCCACGTCGGGCAACGCATACGGGATCTCAGGATGATTGTGGTGCAGCCACACCGGCATCCTGGGCGGTTGAAAATCATCGCTCCCCTGCGGCGGGCCCAGAAAGAAAACCTCCTGCCGCGAGGGGAAGATGCGATCGCCCAGCAGCCCGGGAAAAAGCTTCCGCAGCCAGGGACCGCAGGCAAAGATGAAGGTGGCAGCGGAAACTGAGGTGTCGCCGGCCTTGATCTGCTCAAGCTTCCCGCTGCCAGCCGGTGCAATCACGGCAGCGTGGTAGTACTGGACATCGTGGCCGACCGCATCTTCCACCACCGCCTGCACTGCGCGCCGGGCCATCAGGAGTCCGCTCTCCGTCTCCAGCAAAGCCCAGGTCACGTCCGGGAACCTGAGTTGCGGGTAACGCCGGCGAACATCTTCTGCCCCCAGCTTCTCGCAGGAAACGCCGTTGCTGTTCAGCACGTTCCACATGGCTTCCGTGTAGGTATCGCCTTCAGTCGCAAGCCACAAGACCCCTGTCCTACGGAACAACTCGAGGCCGCACCGCGCTGAGAATTCCTGCCAGAGCGGCAGCGAGCGAATCGCCCACTTGGTATACAGCTCGTCAGGTCCATAGCCCATGCGGATCACACGCGTCTCGCCGCCGGAACTGGCGCGGCTGTTGGCAGGACCGTAGGCGTCCAGCAAGGCCACGCTCGCGCCTGACTGGCGCAGGTAATTGGCTGTCCAGGCGCCAAACACCCCGGCGCCAATGACCGCAAAATCGTAGTGCTTGTTCATGCCCTTGCCCGCTCGTAGATGAGTTTGGCCGTGACCAGGTCTTCCAGCGCGCAGCCCACGCTCTTGAATAATGTAATATCGGCGGCGCTGCTTCGGCCTTGCTTCTTGCCGGAGGCGATCTCGTGCAAGTCGCCGATGATCTGCTCACGGCTGATGACGCCTTTCTGCAACGGGACCAACAGATCACCGGCTTCCGCTAGTGCACCGTCGTAAGTATCAACCACAACGTGCGAGCGCCGCACCGCCTCATCGTCCACTTCTCGGGCTTCCGGCTGAAAAGCGCCCACCAGGTTCAGGTGTGTACCTGGACGAAGCTTGCGGCCATCGAAAACGGGAATAGGCGAAGTGGTGCAGGTGCAGATCACGTCTGACTCGCCGGCGCAAGTAGCCGCATTCACCGGTTCAACATCGATTTCGAAGTCCCGTTTCATCCGGGAACAGAAATCTCGCAAGTTCTTACGGCCCGCCCCACATACCAGAAAGCGCCGGAAGCGGCGCACCAGCGGCAGCACGGCAAAGTGCGCTGTCGCCTGCCGGCCGCTGCCGAAGATACCAAGAGTTTGCACATCGCCGCGCGCCAGCAGATCCGTGGCCAGTGCAGAGGTGGCGGCCGTGCGCAGATCCGTCAG
>DASVFK010000290.1:0-32644 GCA_036380095.1 Candidatus Angelobacter sp.
TGTGCACGCCCATGGGATCGAAATTCTCAATGGAGCAGATGATGATCACGTTGTCGGCCAGGTCGCGCATCACCTCCAGCTCGTATTCCTTCCAGCCCAGGACCGATTCTTCGATCAGGACTTCATGCACCGGCGAAAGACTGATGCCGCGGTTCAGCAACTCGAGAAATTCTTCCCGGTTATAGGCGATGCCGCCGCCGCTGCCGCCCAGTGTGAACGATGGCCGGATGATCAGCGGGAAGCCGACCTTTTCGGCGAAGTCCATGGCGAACTGTATGTCCTGCGCGCGCGTGGTGGAGCCGCCTTCCTGGATCGTGCCCGCGGCAATGCCCGCCTGCATCTTGCCCGAGATCAACGCTGAGCGAGGGACTTCCAGGCCGATGCGGTTCATTGCGTCCTTGAAGAGCAGCCGGTCTTCAGCTTTTTTGATGGCCTTGAGCTGCGCCCCGATCAGCTCCACGTTGTACTTTTCGAGAACACCGGAATCTGCCAGCTCCACGGCAAGGTTGAGCGCCGTTTGCCCGCCGACAGTCGGCAGCAGTGCGAACTTACCGGGCTTGTCATCCTGAGCGAAGCCGCTTTTGCGAGCGAAGGACCTGTCGCGGTCCGGCGCCGGTGCGCCGGAGCCGCCATCCCTATGCTCAAGCATCTCCGCTTCCTGGCGGATGATTTCTTCGAGATAGGTCTTGGTGAGCGGCTCAATGTAGGTGCGGTCAGCCGTCTCCGGGTCCGTCATGATCGTGGCCGGATTGGAGTTGGCCAGCACTACCTCATAGCCTTCGGCCTTGAGCGCTTTGCAGGCCTGCGTGCCGGAGTAGTCGAACTCGGCGGACTGGCCGATCACAATCGGCCCGGAGCCGATGATCAGGATCTTCGCGATGTCATTACGGCGTGGCATTAGCTTTGGTTCACCACGGAGACGCGAAGGCACGGAGCAGATCGGGTCAGATTTGCCGCAGATGAACGCAGATGGACGCTGACCAGAAGAAAATCATTCTTCATGCTTCTCTGCATTTCTCAGTGCCTCCGTGTCTCCGTGGTGAGTTTTGGTTCTTGGTCCGTATGTCCGTGACGGATTCTCACTTCCTCCACTCCTCCATCAGCTTCATGA
This sequence comes from Candidatus Angelobacter sp., assembly GCA_036380095.1. GTDB lineage: Bacteria > Acidobacteriota > Terriglobia > Terriglobales > Acidobacteriaceae > Angelobacter. The sequence goes on from DASVFK010000290.1 coordinate 1,112, forward strand.
AATCCCCAAACAAATAATGCGAGTCATGCGGGCCGGGCGAAGCCTCCGGGTGGTACTGCACGCTGAACAGCGGCAACGAACGGTGGCGCAGGCCTTCCAGCGTGCCGTCGTTCAGGTCAAGATGCGTCTTGATGACCTCGGATTCCTTCAGCGAATCGGGATCCACGGCAAAGTTGTGGTTGTGCGCTGTGATCTCGATTTTGCCCGTCTCCAGCTGCTTTACCGGATGGTTGCCGCCGTGGTGTCCGAACTTGAGTTTGTAGGTGCGACCGCCCAGCGCCAGGCCGACGAGTTGATGTCCCAGACAAATTCCAAAGATCGGTGTCTTGCCCATCAGCCGGCGGATGTTTTCGTAGGCGTAAGTGCAAGGCTCGGGATCGCCCGGGCCGTTCGAGAGAAAGACGCCATCGGGGTTCAAGGCCATCACATCTTCCGCCGACGTCATGGCCGGGACCACGGTCACGCGGCAGCCCTGGTCCACCAGCATGCGCAGGATATTCTGCTTGATGCCGTAGTCATAGGCCACCACGTGCCTGCTCGGCGGTTGGTCCTTCACGCCGACGACTTCCGTTGGCTCGTGCGAGCGCGTGCCGGTCTCCCACTGGTAGCGTTGCTTGGTGGTGACGACCTTGGCCAGGTCGGTGCCGTCCATCTTGCGGATGGAGCGGGCCTTGGCCACGAGCTTTTCGGGATCGCTCTCAATCGAAGAGATCACGCCGCGCATCACGCCGTGCGTGCGCAGATGGCGAACCAGGGCGCGGCTGTCAATATCGGCGATCACGGGGATCTTGAACTTCTCCAGATACTCATCCGTGACCTGCTGCGAGCGCCAGTTGGAGCTCACCGGCGAGAACTCGCGAACGGCAAGGCCTTCAATATAAGGATGCGTGGCCTCGTTGTCTTCAGGGTTGGTGCCGTAGTTGCCGATCTCAGGATTGGTCAGGACGACGATCTGCCCGGCATAAGAAGGATCAGTAAAAATTTCCTGGTAGCCGGTGAGCGAGGTATTGAAAACGACTTCCCCATAGCATTCGCCTTTCGCGCCGTGGCCTCTGCCGCTGAAGATTCGTCCATCTTCCAGCGCAAGGATTGCCTGCATTGGGTCTCCGGAGGAGTGGATTTTATGAATTTTAACAGAGCGGGAGCGTGAGGAGAAAGGGTGGCCTGTGGAAATCGGGGGATCACCGTGATCGCCGACATCTCCCGCCCCAGCGAGCCAAAAGCGCTCTGGACGGGAACCGGCGTCGCACGTGTTCGTCGCCTCCGATGCAGAGTGTGGTTCAGCGCGGACGGAGAAGAAAGCAGCATGGTCCAGCCGATTTCGGCGCGATTCCACAAGATTTCTTTGCAAGAAAGGGCTCTACGTTACGTCCTTCATATTGAGAGGCTGTAACGGCTGCCGTGGGAGAACCTTCATGGACCTGATCTTCCTCAACCTCCGTCCAAGACCTGAACCTGAAGGCCAAGCCGAGGCCAAGGTGGATGCACCGCCGGATCAGGAAACCGGCAGCTCATTCACAAAAGGACTCCTTGAGCTCTGCAATCCCTTTGAAGCGCTGGAATGGGTGCCGGAAGACCCGCGGGCGGCGTTGGTATTGGTTGTACTCTTTGGAGTTGTGGTCCTGGCTGCATTGATCCTGTGCGGACTGTGGAGTGCGGTCCAGGAATCTCTTTCCAGCGGAGGCCCGCCGCCCGGCCTTGGATTGAGATAACTAGAGCTGCGGCTTCTTCCCTTTCATCCCTTCCGGCTAGATTGGTTTCGCTCTTCCACCGTTAGTTTGTCCCCCAGATTTCGCCGATCACGCGCTGGAAGTTCGCGCCGCGTGCCTTCCGTCGGGATGGTCCATCAAGGCAGGGCCCGCTCGCCATGAGAGTTATACTGCCCCGCATCCCAGCACTGCGGGCTTCTGCATCAACAAATTCCTGAGAATCACGCGCATGAAGATGTGAAGTCTCTCGTTCTCTGGTGGAAATGAAAAGTGCTAGGCTAGACGCCGAAAAACAAAGGAGTGCCCCATGTTCTTTTTCCGTTCCGCCGCAGTTTGCTGTGCAGCCGCGTTCATCGCAACTGGCCTGTTTGCGGGTCAGGGGAAGAAGGAAGCTTCTCTTCTTGAGACTCGAATTCAGCGGATAGAAAACGGCATGGTTCCCGGAACCCTGGTAAAGGGCGAGCCGGTAAAAACCAAGAAGCTGAGCGACTGGATGGCGGAAATGCACGTTCCCGGGGTCAGCGTGGCTGTGATCCACAACGGAGAAATCGAGTGGGCGCGCGGGTTCGGTGCAACAAAAATCGGGGGAGCGCCGGTGACGCCGGAAACGCTCTTCCAGGCCGCTTCAATTAGCAAACCGGTGACGGCCTTGGCCGTGCTTCATTTGGTGCAATCAGGCAAGCTCAACCTGGATGCCGATGTGAACCAATATCTCAAAACCTGGAAGGTGCCGGAAAACGAGTTTACGGCGAAGACGAAAGTCACGCTGCGCGAGCTACTGACGCACACCGCGGGGACCACGGTTCACGGATTTCCGGGCTACGCCTCCGGTGTGACGCTGCCAACTCTTGTGCAGGTGCTCAACGGTGAGAAACCCGCCAATACTCCCGCGATTCGCGTGGACACGGTCCCGGGAACGAATTGGCGCTATTCCGGAGGCGGGTACGTGATCATCCAACAGGTGTTGGAGGACGTGACGGGCAAGCCGTTTCCCAAGCTCATGCAGGAAATTGTGTTGGGACCGATCGGCATGACCCACAGCACATTCGAGCAGCCGCTGCCAGCGTCCCGTCTGCCTGAAGCAGCCATGCCATACGATCCGAATGGCCAAGCTGTAGCTGGCGGCCCGCACACCTATCCGGAAATGGCTCCTGCCGGTCTGTGGACCACACCTTCAGACCTTGCGCGCTATGCCATCGAGGTGCAAAGGGCGCTCGTGGGGAAATCGAACCGTGTAATTTCCGCTGCGACTGCGCGGCAGATGCTCACTCCGGGCAAGAACCACTGGGGGTTGGGACCAGGAGTTTTGGGAAGCGAGGGGCATCTCTACTTCAGCCACGGCGGCGCGAATGATGGGTTCCAGTGCAACCTGGTGGCTTACGAGAACGGCGACGGCGCGGTAATCATGACCAATAGCGATCGCGGCGGCGCCGTCGCGGGGGAACTTCAGCGCACCATCGCCTATGAGTACAAATGGCCAGACTTCCAGCCGGTGGAACGCACCTTGGTGAAAATCAATCCCAAGGTCTTCGATGGATACGCTGGCGCTTACCTGGTAGGCCGCGATTACATGACGGTGAGCCGTGAAGGTGACCGATTTTTTGTGCGCATCTCCGGGCAGGAGCCGTTTGAGATCTTTCCCCAGAGCGATCACGAGTTCTTTCTGACAGACGTGGACGCACAGCTTATTTTCAAGACCGGAGCGGACACTAAGACACCACAGGTGACGTTGCGTCAGAACGGACACGAGCAAGGAACCAGCGCACGATTGAGCGATCGCGAGTTCAAGCTGATCGCTGAAGAGCAGGCAACCGGGCCGGCTCGATTCAAGGAGCAGAAGCCAGACCCGAGGACTGAGGCGGCGGCGCGGCAAGTATTGGAAGACATCCGCCGCGGCGAGCCGAAGTATGACCAGGTCTTGCCCGTGCTGGCGGCGATGCTGCGCGATGACCTGCCTGAGCTTAAAGCGAATTTGGATCGGCTGGGAGCGTTCAAGTCGATTACATTCAAATCTGTGGGCCAGCGCGGCGCGGACATTTACCAGGTGAAATTCGAAAAAGGTGAAATGGAAGTCCGCATCATGCTCTCGCGTGATGGGACCATCGTGCGCTTGGGGTTCTAGAAGCCAGTCCGACGTGCGCAGCCGGGGGCGCCTCCACCCCATCTGGCGAAACCCGCGCCAGTTGGGGGCGACGGGACGCGCTCCTTTAAGGTCTCACAACAAAACGACCCAAACACAATAGCTGTAAGCACCTCATAATCTTTTGCAACTCCCTGATTCCCTTATACATCCAATGGTTGACAGTAACTCACTCAACTCTGATAATAGGCCTGTTGTTATGGTCTGAGTTGCTGAGCAGCAAGCACTTATAAGCCAGGGAGGCAAGGAGCCATGGGCAAGATTATCGGAATCGATTTAGGCACCACCAACTCGGTGGTCGCGGTGATGGAAGGTGGGGAGCCCAAGGTCATCCCCAATGAAGAAGGCGGGCGCACCACACCCTCAGTCGTCGGGTTTACCAGGTCCGGCGAGCGGTTGGTGGGACAGGTAGCCCGGCGGCAGGCCATCACCAATCCGGCAAACACCATTTACTCCATCAAACGCTTTATGGGACGTCGCTACGATGAAGTGAACGAAGAAATGAAGATGGTCCCTTATAAAGTCGTCCGCCAGGGCGACCACGTGGCCGTGGTGGCGGAGGGCAAGGAGTATACCCCACCGCAGGTCTCGGCCATGATCCTGCAAAAGCTGAAGAAAGCCGCGGAAGACAATCTGGGCCAGCCGGTCACGGAGGCCGTGATCACCGTGCCGGCGTACTTCAATGACGCGCAGCGCCAGGCCACAAAGGACGCAGGCAGGATCGCCGGGCTCGACGTGAAACGCATTGTCAACGAGCCCACAGCAGCCGCGCTCGCCTACGGATTGGACAAAAAGAAGGACGAGACCATCGCGGTGTACGACTTCGGCGGCGGCACCTTCGATATTTCCATCCTGGAAGTAGGCGAAGGCGTGATCGAGGTGAAGTCCACCAACGGCGATACCCACCTGGGCGGTGACAACATCGATACGCGCATCGTGGATTGGCTGGTGGATGAGTTCAAGAAAGAAGAAGGGCTGGACCTTCGCTCCAAAGGCAACGAGATGGCGCTGCAGCGTCTGCGCGACGCGGCGGAAAAGGCCAAGATCGAGCTTTCCACCACCATGGAAACCGAGATTAATCTGCCCTTTATCACCGCGGACGCGAGCGGCCCCAAGCACCTGGTGAAGAAGCTGACGCGGGCCAAGCTGGAGCAGATGATTGAAGACATCATTCAGCGCTCCGTGGGACCGTGCCGGCAGGCGATGAAAGACGCCGGCGTGGATGCCAGCAAGATCGATGAAGTCGTTCTCGTCGGCGGCCAGACCCGTATGCCGCGCATCCAGGCGCTGGTGAAAGAGCTGTTCGGCAAAGAGCCGCACAAGGGCGTGAACCCGGATGAAGTAGTGGCGATCGGCGCCGCGGTGCAGGCGGGCGTCTTGGGTGGCGAAGTGAAAGACCTGCTGCTGCTGGACGTGACTCCGCTGACGCTCGCCATCGAAACGCTGGGCGGCGTGGCCACGCCGATGATCCCGCGTAACACCACCATCCCCACGCGGAAGACGGAAGTGTTCTCGACCGCGGCAGACGGCCAGACTTCCGTTGAAGTCCATGTGTTGCAGGGCGAGCGGCCCATGGCCAAGGACGACCGTACGCTGGGCAAGTTCCACCTGACGGGAATTCCTCCAGCGCCTCGTGGCGTGCCCCAGATTGAGGTGACGTTCGATATTGACGCCAACGGCATCCTCAATGTGACCGCCAAAGACCGGGCCACGAGCAAAGACCAGAAGATCACCATTACGTCCTCTTCCGGCCTGAGCAAAGAGGAAGTCGACCGCATGGCCAAAGAGGCTGACGCGCACGCGGCGGAAGACAAGGCCAAGCGCGAGGAGATTGAGGCGCGCAACCAGCTCGACAGCATGGTCTACAACGTGGAAAAGACCCTGAAGGAGCATGGCGACAAAATCTCCGCCGACGAGAAGAGCAACGTGGAGACAGCGCTGGCCGACGCCAAGAAGGCGCTCGAAGGCGCAGACCCCGCGATCATGAATTCGGCGCGCGAGCGGCTGCAGCAGGCTTCTTACAAGCTGGCTGAGGTCATGTACAAAGCGCAACAGCCGGCAGGAGAAGCGGCAGGAGCAGGCCCGCAACCCGGTGCTCCGCCCAACGGCGAGGCCAAGAAGAAAGATGAAGGCGTGATTGACGCCGAATACGTGGACGTGGAGGACAAAAAGTAACCCCTACCGCGGATTTGCGCGGATGGACGCGGATAAACCCGTTTGAAGGTGCAAGGACAAAAGCGAGTGTTATCCGAGAAGAGTGATGAATGGGGCGGCTGTTGGGCCGCCCTGTTCGTCCATGCAGTAGCAGTGCAGAGGTGACCCCAGTGAAACAGTTTTTGGTGATGAAAATGGTTGAGAGTCTGGACCACATGGCGGGCATGCTGGCCGTGCCGGGCCTCTATACCCTGGAGGCCGCGCAGGAGTTCGTGCAGCAGGCGCTGGCCGCGGAACCTGGGTCGAACTATTTCATCCAGGAAGTGGGAACGGCGTGAGTAGCATCGGGTGATCTGAAAACCGAGAAACTCACTACCGCGGATTGAGCGGATGATCGCGGATCAGAAGAGAAAGCTTGGCCGCGAATCAACGCGAAAGATGCGAATGAACGGAAGCGTGCCCACAGTTTAGGTCGGACGCTTCACATCAGGAAGCCAGCGCCGCAAGCGCCGTCAGGCGCGGCATGAGTTAGCCCAGCCCGTCAGGGCTGGGTAGGTGTAAGAAGAAAATGCTGAGCCCCGTTAGGGGCGGCACATCCGGAGAACTAAATGAAATACATGAAGCGACGCGGTCTGAAGCTGTTTGCTGTGGCGGCCCTTCTTCCCATGATGGTTGCGGCCGTTCCTCAAGGCAGCAAGACCGCCCCGGCGGCGGTCACCATGTCCGCTGAGGACCAGGCCACGGCCAAACACGTGGAACAACTCGTCCGCGATTTTCTGGCCAACGTTCCCAAGAACGATCCCAAAGTCTTTCAGGAGTTCTTCGCCGACGACGTGATCTACACCCGCGCCGTGGGCGTGACCGTGACCAAGGCGGACATCCTCAAAAACATCGATGTTCGGGCCACCAACGAGCCCCAGGCCAAATACGATGCCGACGACTTCACCGTCCATCCCTATGGCAACATGGCCGTGGTGAACTTCCGGCTGATCCAGCACAATGGAGCGGAGACCAACTATTTCCGCAATACGGGGACGTTTTTGAAGCGCACCGGCAAATGGCAGGTCGTGGCCTGGCAGGCCACGAAGGTGCCGGAGCCGGCCAAATAAGCAGTTGGCAATTAGCAATGGGCGGATAACAATCAGGTAGATGGCTACAACCCAACAAAAAGATTATTACGGCCTGCTCGGGGTGAAGAAGACCGCCTCAGCAGAAGAAATCCGTAAAGCGTTTCGCAAGCTGGCGCGCAAGTACCATCCTGACGTCAATCCCGGCGACAAGAAAGCTGAAGAAAAATTCAAAGAGATCTCTGAAGCCAATGACGTGCTGAGTGAGCCCAAGAAGCGCAAGATTTACGATCAGCTCGGTTTCTACTCTGACAATATCGATCCCGCGGCGGCGGAGGCATACGCCCGCGGTGGAGGCTTTGGTGCGGGCGGCTTCGGCGCAGGACAGCCTGGCGCTGCGCCGGGCGGGCAAGGGTTCGATTTCAGCGGCTTTGATTTTTCTGATTTCGCCGGCGGCGCGGGCCGGCAGGCGGGCGGCGGAGGCGCAGGCGGCTTCCGCGATATTTTTTCCAGCATCTTCGGCGGTGGTCGCGGCGGGGGGGCAGCACAACAGCCGGAACGCGGCACTGACCTGGAATACCAGGTGAACATCGGCTTCTGGGACGCCATCCGCGGCACGGTGATGCGCGTGAACGTCACGCGGCTGGATACCTGCGCCAACTGCGGCGGCAAAGGCGCTGTGGGCGCTGCCGGAACGTGTTCGCAATGCCACGGCAGCGGCCATATTACGGAATCGAGCGGACGCATGAAGTTCAATGTGACCTGCCCGCGCTGCGGCGGCAGCGGCAAGGCGCAGAACGTCTGTCCCGTTTGCCACGGCGAAGGCGCGGTGCAGAAGACCGAACCCATGGAAGTCCGGGTGAAGCCTGGCACGCGCGACGGCCAGCGCATCCGCATCGCCGGCAAGGGCAACGCAGGAGAGGCAGGCGGCCCGCCGGGCGATCTTTACTTCATCATCCGCATCGGTGAGCATCCGGTGTTCCGCCGCGAAGGCGACGATATCTACGTGACCGTGCCCGTTACTGCGCCGGAGGCCGCGCTGGGCGCGAAGATTGAAGTGCCCACCATCGACGGCCGCTCGCAGTTGCGTGTGCCGCCGGGAACGCAGAGCGGGCAGAAGCTCCGCTTGCGCGAAAAGGGCGTGCCGTCCGCAACCAAAGAAGGCGTGCGCGGCGACGAGATTGTGGAAGTTAACATCGTGGTGCCCGAAGCGCGCGACCTGAAGGCCCGCGAGTTGTGGCAGGAATTGCAGAAGCTGGACGCGGCAGACCCGAGAAGCGAGTTGTGGAGCAAGGTTTGATGTGAGACGTGACGGCGCCACATCTCCAAGCGCGGGCTATTTGGAGGCAATAGGGAGCTGTAGATGTTGTAAACGTGAGACGTTACGGTGTCACGTTTCTACGATGTAGGAGAGAATTTGACGTAGACGAAGAATTTAACGTAGAGACGCGGCACCGCCGCGTCTCAAACCGCGGTCTATTTGTGGTCAACGGGAAATGCAAGACGCGAACCGTGAGACGTGGCGGGTGCCACGTCTGTAAGCTGCGGGCTAATTGAGCCGCGCCGCACATGCAAAACTTTAACGTAGAGACGCGGCAGCGCCGCGTCTCAAACTAAATCTTGTATGACGCTCTATAAGAAAACATACCGGATTGAATCTGCCCGGAAACTCCACTGGGATTACTCATGGCCGGGTTGGTATTTTGTGACCATATGCACACAAGATATGAAAATTCGCTTCGGCAAAGTCCTTGATGGTTCCGTGAATTTGTCTTCGATCGGGGCCTATGCCGCCGCATGCTGGCGGGAGATTCCAGTGCATCATCCTGGCGTGACCATTGATGAATTCATCATCATGCCGAACCATATTCATGGGATTATCGTAATTTCAGGTCCAGAAAGGTTGCCCGTGTTACGCCGGCGGGGCGAGATCAAACGGACGATGGCGCTTCCTGCGGTGCATCCAAAGTCTGGATCGCTTGGAGCGATTGTAGGTTCCTTTAAGGCCGCAGTGACCTTTTGGTGCCGAACGCAGAACCGCGAATTTGATTGGCAGCCCAGGTTTCACGATCGAATTATTCGCGGCAAGAATTCGTTGAAAAACATTCGAGAGTACATCCGGGACAATCCGGCAAATTGGCACAAGGACGATTTGTACGTGGCGTAAACGGTGAGACGTGGCGGTGCCACGTCTCTACGATGTAATGACGGCATTAGGGCGGCATTGCCGGTGTACGAATATCGTGAGCGTAGAGACGCGGCACAGCCGCGTCTCATGATTGACGGTTCAATTCATGGCCAAACGTAAATCCAAAGGCGCGTACATGATCTCCGCGGTGGCGGAGATGTACGGCATTCATCCGCAGACGCTGCGCCTGTATGAACGCGAAGGGCTGCTCAAGCCCTCGCGTACCGACGGCAACACGCGCCTCTATACGGAAGAAGACCTGCAGCGGCTGGAGTTCATCCTGAACCTGGCGCGCGACCTGGGCGTGAACATCGCCGGCATTGCCATCATTCTGCAGATGCGCGAGCGCATGGAAGAGATGAACCGGCAGATGCAGGACTTTGTGCGCTTCGTGCAGCAGGAAGTCGCTTTCCGCGCCAGCCACGCGCACGCCGACCCCAGCCAGGGCGCCATCATCCCGCTGCGCAAGCCCACCATTCACGTTCCGCCCAAAAAGAGATAAGTGGGGCGCGACGCGTACTGTAGAGACGCGGCACAGCCGCGTCTCCAACAGTGGTTCATCTACCAACATCGGAGAAGGGGTGGCGCGAAGGGTGAGACGTGGCGTCGCCACGTCACTACGCGGGCGTTATAGTAATTGAGACGCATCGCCGGCATGCGAGAATTTGGACGTAGAGACGCGGCACAGCCGCGTCTCAATAGAATGGGTTATATTTGTGGGCAAACGGTGAGACGTTGGCGGCGCCACATCTCTACGATGGTTAATCGTCGTCGAAATCGGAATCCGTGAGATCACGGCCGTGTACGGAAATGATGGGCTTCAAAGTCTGGTGGCCGGCAGAAGCTCCGGCCGTGGCAGCCATGCTGAGCTCATGGCTTTCCAACTCGGCTTCCGGCGCCGGGCGCGTTACTTTCCGGAGCAGTTTCTGGGGATAAATACGCATCCTTTGCCGGATGCGGCGTTCCACATCGTTCCACTCTTCACGGGCGCGTTCCACGCGTTTTCGCACCGCCGAAGTTCCCGTCTTTTCGGCATTCAACAAGCTGTCCAGTAGACGCATCTGGTCTCTCCTTCCCGCGTCACACAAAGGGACGTTAGTGAGATGCATTTCGCGGCCAGTTGGAAACTGCTGCTGGATCAGAAGCAACTCTGCTCTTGTATCCGCAACCATGCGCCGAAGCAGCGTGGATATTCTATTTGGGCGAGCTCTGTTTGGCCAGCCAGTCCAGGAAGAGCTGTTCCCAGAGAACGCGCTACTTCGGGACTTCAAAGCGATAGCCGGTCCCCCGCGCGGTCTTCAAGTAACGCGGATGTTCCGGGTCCTGCTCGATCTTTTCCCGCAGCTTGCGCACGTAGACATCCACCGAACGTGGGCTGACGAAGGTGGTTTCCCGCCACACGGCGTCCAGGATCTGGTCGCGGCTAAAGACGCGGCCGGCGTGCTGTGCCAGGTAGTGCAGCAGGCGGAACTCGGTGGCCGTGGTGGTAACGATGGCGCCGCGCACGCTGAGCGTCATGGCGTTGGCGTCAATCTCCAGGTCGCCGGCCTTGATGGAAGCAGGTGCCAACGGCCCTTCGCAGCGCCGCAAAACGGCTTTCACGCGCGCCACCAGTTCGCGCGGGCTGAAAGGCTTGGTGATGTAGTCGTCCGCGCCCAACTCCAGGCCCAGGATGCGGTCGGCCTCGGAGGTTTTCGCGGTGAGAAAAACAATCGGCGTTGCCCCCAGCACAGCTCCGGACTGGCGCACCTGGCGGCAAAGGTCCAGGCCGTCCCCGCCGGGCACCATGATGTCCAGCAGCATCAGGGAGGGGCGCTCTTTCTGCGCGTCGGAAATAAAGTTGGCCGGAGTGGTGAAGCCGCGCACCCGGAACCCTGCCGCTTCCAGGTGGTGCCGCACCAGGCGCGCGATGTCGAGGTCATCTTCCAGCAGGAAGATTTTGGGGCTCGCGCCACGCTCACGGTCCATCGCACTGCGTTGGATCTGCGCCGTGCCCGCGGCCGGCCCTCTGCTGATCACGCCCATGATGGACTTGAGCTTACACAAGCAATGTTAAAGGAAAGTGAAAACATGTTTCCGCCGCGGGCGCTGCCCGCCCGGGCGCTTTCAATCTCACTGTCCAGCCGGCTTCCTGGTTTGCGTATCACGTGATTCGGGCGTAATCTTGTTATGTTTTACGCTAGGCAGGCAGTCCCACAACAGACTCTGTTTGCTTCAAGAACCTGCAGCCACGCCTGTATCGCGCGTCTGTAAGAGAAGGGGAACATGAAAAATATCTACGTAGGCAATCTCGACTTCAAAGTGACGGAGGATGATCTGCGCCAGGCGTTTGGGGCCTATGGCCAGGTCGATAACGTCACCATCCTCAAAGACCGTGATACTGGCCAGCCGCGGGGCTTTGGATTTGTGGAAATGGCGAACGACGAAGAGGCGGACAAAGCCATTCAGGGCATGAATGGCGCGCAACTGGGAAGCCGGGCGCTCAACGTGAATGAAGCCCGTCCGCGTGAAGCCCGGGGCGGCGGGTTTGGCGGCGGCCGCGGAGGTTTTGACCGCGGTGGCAGAGGCGGCGGACGCTCCGGAAACCGCGGAGGCGGCGGCTTCCGCAACCGCTACTGAACTTTTTTCTCAAATCAGGGGCGCGCCCGCGCCCCTGGTTCATTTAAACAAACTCCACGTTGGGCACCTGCGGTATGATTCCCGCGCGGTGACCCATGTCCAGCAGGCGCGTCACGGCTTCCTTGCCGTCTTCGCCGTAATCGAGCGTGCGCTCGTTCACGTACATTCCCACAAAACGGTCGGCCAGGTTGGTGTCCAGGTCGCGGGCGAACTGCATGGCGTAAGCCAGGGCCTCGTCACGATGGTCGAGCGCGTACCGGATGCTGTCATGCAGCGCCTGGGTGATGGCGCGGATCAAACCAGGCCCCAGCTCGCGGCGGATGGCGTTGCCGCCCAGCGGAAGCGGCAGGCCGGTCAGCTCGTGCCACCATTTTCCCAGGTCGAGTATGCGGGAGAGGCCCTTGGTTTCATACGTGAGCTGTCCTTCATGGATGATCAGCCCCGCCTCATACTTGCCCGCTACGACCTCGGGAATGATCTGGTCAAAGGGGACTACCGCGGTTTCGATGGTCGGGCAAAACAGCTTGAGCCCCAGGTAGGCCGTGGTGAGCGTCCCCGGTACGGCCACTTTCACGCCCTTCAGCTCGTCCAGGGTCATCAGGCGTGAAGCCACCACCATGGGGCCGTACTGCTCGCCCACGCTTCCGCCGCAGGGCATGAGCGCGTATTTGTCCTGGATATAAGGATAGGCGTGGAAGGAGATGGCGGTAACGTCGTAAAAGCCTTCCATTGCCTTGCGATTGAGCGTCTCAATGTCGGTGAGCGTGTGAGTAAAGCGCAGGCCGGGCACGCGGACCTTGTTGGTGGCCAGGCCATAGAACATGAACGCATCGTCCGAATCGGGACTGTGGGCGATGCTGATCTCGCGGATTTGAGGAACGACAGAAGAAGAAGCCATAATGAAACCCTGTGGTGCACGAACAGCAGATTGATTATTGCAGTTTCGGGCGCGATGTGGCGTGCTCGTAAGAAAATTTTTTGATTTTCGGAATAAGGTTATTCAACCGGCCCGTGTTCGGGATGGCTGGTATCCACGGTCCCCTTCACGGCCGCGCCGGACCGCCGCAGGTGCCACCGCAGCCGCAACCACACGGCCACTCCGGAAACCAGCACCGTGGCTACGGAAACTACCAGCAGCCAAAAGAGGATTTTCATCAGCACGGGGCTAGCATACCAGAGTAGCTGGCCGGGAACCCGTCGCTGAAACGCTTAGACGCTTACAGGGAAAGGCTTAGTCTGCGCTTCGCTCATCACTTGCAGGCGCTCAAAGCGGCCCTGCAGCAGTGACATCAGCCCGGTGTACCAGTACCCGAGCACGAACAACAGCAGGAAGGGAATCGTCCAGTAGTTTCCGCTGCTCACGGCGTACCAGCACATCATGGCGAAGTAGCAGCCCACCAGCAGCTCCAGCCAGGGCACAATGCCCAGTCGCCGCCGGTACTTCTGGCCCAGCGCCTTGTCCGCCTTGGATTGGACGCGATATTTCGGCGTGCGCTTGAAAGGCGATTTCACGCCGAACAGAGCTTCCATCACCGCCCGCGTGTTGGTCAGCGTGAGGCCGATGCCCAGCGCCATGAGGAAAGGCAGAAACAGAAAGGTGCGCGGCCATTTGCGCGGGAACAGTTCTTTCTGTGACACCAGGTAGAAGCTGGAGATGGAAAACGTGGACGCCAGGAACAGCGGCAGGTCGATCAGCAGCATCTGGAACCACCCGCCGAACGAACGGATGATCATCGCCGGCAACAGCAGAGTGGAGAGCACGATCATCAGCGGGTAGCTCAGGTTCGCCGTCAGGTGATACCACGCTTCCATCTTCACCCGCCACGGCGCCTTGCTGCGAAACACCATGGGCAGGACCTTCTTGCCGGTCTGGATCAACCCCTTGGCCCAGCGCGCCTGCTGCGTTTTGAACGCGGTCATCTCAATGGGCAGTTCGGCCGGGCACTCGATGTCCTGGCGATAGATGAACTTCCAGCCCGCAAGCTGCGAGCGGTAAGAAAGGTCGGTGTCTTCGGTGAGCGTATCGTGCTGCCAGCCGCCCGCATCCAGAATGGCCTGGCGCCGCCACATGCCCGCCGTTCCGTTGAAGTTGAAAAAGACGTTGCTGCGGGCGCGTCCTGCGTGCTCCAGGATGAAGTGGCCGTCGAGCAGAATGGCTTCCACTTCCGTCAGGAACGAATAATTGCGGTTCAGGTGCGTCCAGCGGGTCTGCACCATGCCGATCTTCGGATCGGCAAAGTGGTGCACCACGCGCAGCAGCCAGTCTTCCGGCGGAACAAAGTCGGCATCGAAGATGGCGATGAACTCGCCCTTCGCGGTCTGCATGCCATTCTGCAGCGCGCCGGCTTTGAACCCTTCTCGGTTGGTGCGGTGAATGTAGGTAATGGGGTGTCCCAGGGCCGCGTAACGTTCCACCACCGCGGCAGCGACTTCGCGAGTTTCGTCCGTGGAGTCGTCCAGCACCTGGATGTCCAGCTTTTCCCTGGGATACTCCAGCCTGCAGATGGAATCCACCAGGCGGTCCACCACGAACTGCTCGTTGAAAATCGGCAGTTGCACGGTGACGCGGGGAAAATCGGCGAATTGCGTGGAGGGCTCCAGCGTCCTGTTCTTGCGGCCGCGGTAATACATATAGACCAGCGCGTACCGGTGCAGGCCGTAGGCGGCCAGGATGATCATCACCACGAAATAGGGGATGAGCAGCATCAGGTCGAAGGCGTTGGGGGAATAAAGGCCCTTGAAGGTCTTGTCCAGGAACTGGCTCTTGAAGTAATGGACAAGCCCGCGTTGCGAGTCGGCCAGAAGCAACAGCGCCAGATTTGAGACCCATACGCTCAGGGCAGCAACTCCAAATGTAAAAGGAATTTAGGGACAGAAAGATTGTACCTGAAGGGTCCGGTTTTTTCCGAAATCTCGAGCGGAGCGAGAGATCCCTACGGCCTGCGGGATCTAAGAGCAAGATCCTTATTCCGCAAAAGATTGATACGGTAGGGATCCCTCACCCGCTTCCAGTCTCGACGCAATGCAGAGCTGTCGCATGCGGGTTCGGGATTTCACAGCAGAGCTAGTTCAAAAACAACTGCCTGTACAGAGTATCTCTCTGTTTAGGCACGAAACCGGCGTCGCGGATCATGCGGCGCAGTTCTTCTTCCGTGGTGCAGTTGGCCACGCCGGCCGAGCGGACCACGTTTTCTTCCAGCATCACCGAGCCCACGTCATTGCCGCCGAAGCGCAGGCCCATCTGGCAGACCTTCAGGCCCTGCGTAACCCAGCTTGATTGCACGTTTTCAAAGTTGGAGAGAAACAAGCGGGCGATGGCCAGGGTCTTCAAGTACTCGACGGCGGTGGCTTCGTCCCAGTGGCGGCCGCCCAAGGCGGTGTTTTTCGGCTGGAAAGTCCAGGGGATGAACGCGGTAAAGCCGCCCGTCTCCTCCTGCAGGTCATAGACGCGCTGCAAGTGGTTGATGCGGTGCTCCAGGGTCTCGCCCACGCCGAACATCATCGTGGCCGTGGTGCGCATGCCCAGCTTGTGCGCTGTGCGATGGACGTTGAGCCAGTCTTCCGTTAGGCATTTCAGGCGCGCGATCTTGTGCCGCACCTCGTCATCCAGGATCTCTGCCCCCCCGCCGGGGATGGAGTCCAGCCCGGCTTCGCGCAGCCGCTGGATGGTGTCTGCAATGGTCAGGCCGCTGACGTCGGCAAAATGGATGATCTCAGAAGCGGAAAAGCAATGCAGATGGACCTTGGGGAAGCGCTGCTTGATCCCGCGCAGCATCTCCTCATACCACTCGATCTTCAGATCAGGGTGCAGGCCGCCCTGCATCAGCACGCCTGTGCCGCCTACCTCCACTGTCTCTCGGATCTTTTCGTAAATCGTCTCGAAATCCAAGACGTAGCCCTTGCTGCGGCCGGGGCCCTTAACGGGAGCGTAGAAGGCGCAGAAGGTGCAGTACTCGGTGCAGAAATTCGTGTAATTGATGTTGCGGTCAATGATGTAAGTAGCCACGCCTTCGGGGTGGAGCTTCCGGCGTAGCGCGTCCGCTTCCATACCCAGGCCGATCAGGTCATCTGAGCGGAAGAAATCCAAGGCTTGCTGTCTGGTCAGGGACATGAACCCTGCCATTGTATCGGAAGGCGGTCGGCAGCGGTACCCAGGAGATTCCAGGCTTGCGCCGCCCGTTCCCGGGTGTTTGCATGGAAGGGCTTTGGGGGCAAAGCGCGGGCCACTACAGGGGTGTAAACTATTGTTCTGGCCGGAAGTTACGGGCCGGTCTCGCCCTTGCCCGAGTTCCTGGAGAAACCATTTGGGCGCGTCTTTTTCCACATCCACCGGATTCAAGTTGCGGCATTCTTCATGGCCAATCATTGCAGGCGCGATTCTGCTGGCCCAGACGGTGGTCTCCCTCACTGTGGGTGAAAGCCGGGGCTGGATCAGCGTCATTAACTTTATCCCGCTTGCTTTGGTTCTTCTGGCATCGGTTGTTGCCCTTCTGAATGCGGAGCGGAGCACTCAGGGCGTGCGGCTCTTCTGGGCGTTCATGGCCGCGGCTTTTGCGTTGTGGGCGCTCAACCCGGCCGTGTGGATTTATGCCATGGTGATAAGGGGCCGGGCCCAGGACCCCATCTGGCTCACCACTTTTTTCCTGTTCTTGCACACCGTGCCGCTGATTGCGGCTGTTGCCTCCAGCCCGCACCTGAAATCGTCAATTCAGAAACCGTACCGTGTGACGCTGAATTTTTCCCTTCTTCTGCTGTCCTGGGTCTTTGTCTATGCCTACGTAATGTATCCGTATCGCTACGCGGCAAGGTCTGACGTTATCGTCCATTTTGCGGGGTTCTATTTTGCGGAAAACCTGCTCCTGCTCGCGATCCTGGGCAGGCTGGTTTTCCGGACTGAGGCGCCGTGGAAGACAATCTACTTGCATCTGTTCGGGGCTTCCGCCTTGTACGCTGTGGTTTCTCTGGCGGGGAACCTGCGTTATGCCTGGAGTGGCGCTACGGCTGGGCCCATTCACATCCCATATCTCGCGGCCGCGTGCTGGTTTGTGTGGGTGACGCTGCTGGGGGGGAAGCTTGCGCTCCAGCTCGTTCCGGCCGTCCGGCCCGATGAGCGTTTGGCGAAATACTCTTCTGTTCTGGCATGGCTGGCCGTGACGGCGGTCCCCCTGGTCGGCGTATGGGAACTCTTGCGCCCCGGCGAGCTCCTGGAGACCCGTGTTGCCCGGCTGCTGATCGTACTGGCCTCCTCCGCGCTCCTGGCTGTGGTCCTCTTTCTCCGGGAGAGCCTGGCCAGCCGCGAGCTTTCCACCGATGCCGTTCTGGCCAGCGAACGGCTGCGTCTCGCCATGGAGTCCGGCAAAACCGTCGCGTGGGATTACGACGTCAAGCGTGACCAGAACAACTGGTCCGGCGATCTTCACACCATGTTCGGCCTTGCCCAGGATACTTTCGTGTCGAACCAGAGAGACTTCCGTGACCGCATCCATCCGGACGACCGGGACATGGTTTCACAGGCAGTGGACACGGCAAGGCGGAACCATGAGCCATATCGCGCGCAGTTCCGCGTTCTTTGGCCGGACGGGACAGTCCGCTGGGTGGCAGCCAGTGGAAAGTTTTACTATGCCGCCAATGGTGAACCTCTGCGCATGCTCGGCATCGCCCAGGACATCACCGATCGCAAGCAGATAGAAGAGAAGCTGCTGGAGAGCCAGGAACGGCTGACCGGCATCGTGGTCTCGGCCTTGGATGCCATCATCGCCGTTGACCAGGAACAACGGATCGTAGTGTTCAACAAAGCCGCGGAAAAGATGTTTGGCTGCCAGGCGGCGGAAGCGATTGGCTCTCCACTGGAACGCTTTATCCCGCAGCGTTTCTGGGGCGCTCATCGCGAGCACATCCGCGATTTCGGTGAAACCGGCAAGAGCAGCCGGAGCATGGGAGCTCTTGGTCCACTCTGGGCGCTTCGCGCCAATGGCGAGGAGTTTCCCTTTGAAGCCTCCATTTCCCAGGTTGATGCCGGGGACAAGAAACTCTTTACCGTCATTATGCGGGACGTCACCGAGCACAGGCGCGCAGAAGAGGCCCGCTTCCGGCACGCAGCCATCGTTGAATCCTCTGACGATGCCATCATCTCCAAGAACCTTGAGGGCCTCATCATGGGCTGGAACGCCGGTGCCCAGCGTATCTTCGGATTCAGCGAAGAAGAAGTTGTAGGTAAGCCCATTACCATCATCATCCCGCCGGACCTGTGGGACGAAGAGGCAGAGATTCTCCGCCGGCTCCACGGCGGCAAGCGCATTGAACATTATGAAACCGTGCGCGTCACGAAAGAAGGGAAGCGCGTAAATGTCAGCCTGACGATAGCCCCTGTAAGAGACCTTGCGGGCAGAATCGCGGGTTTCTCCAAGATCGCCCGCGACATCACGGAAAGCAAGCGCGCCGAATCCGCGCTGCGGGAAAGCGAAGAACGTTTCCGCCTGCTCGCCAATGACGCGCCGGTGATGATCTGGATGGCGGGTACCGACAAGCTGTGCAATTACTTCAATCGTACCTGGCTGGAATTCACGGGGCGGCCTCTCGCGATGGAGCTGGGCAATGGCTGGGCTGAAGGCGTACACCCTGAGGACTTCGATCGCTGCCTGGCGACCTATGTGCAGCGTTTCGACAAACGTGAGAATTTCAGCATGGAGTACAGGCTGCGCCGTCACGACGGGGAATACCGGTGGGTGCTCGATACCGGTGTGCCCCGCTTCACCACGGACGGTTCCTTTGCCGGTTACATCGGTTCCTGCGTTGACGTCACTGACCACAAGCTCGCCGAAGAGGCGCTCTCCGGCCTGAGCCGCAAATTGATGGAAGCGCACGAAGAGGAACGCACCTGGATCGCCCGGGAGCTGCATGATGACGTGGGCCAGCGCATGGCGCTGTTGACGATCGAGTTGGAACGGCTCGGCCAGGTCCCTCCCAGCGCCGCGGCGGAGATACGCAGCCGTGTTCAGGAACTGTGCAAACGCGTGATGGACATGGGCAAAGACATCTCAGCCATATCCCACCGGCTGCACTCCTCCAAGCTGGAGTACCTGGGCATCACGGCCGCAGCGGCCGGCTTCTGCAAAGAGCTGGCCGAGCAGCATGAAGTGGAGATCGATCTAAGCTCGGAGGGCATTCCGGAAGGTCTGCCCTATGAGATTGCCCTCTGCCTCTTCCGCGTTTTGCAGGAGGCCCTGCACAACGCCGTGAAATATGCCGGAGTGCGGCACTTCACCGTGGCTTTGCGCGGGGCCGGCGATGCAGTGGAGCTCGAGGTCATTGACACCGGGGTCGGCTTTGACCCGGAGGCGGCCATGAGAAGCCACGGGCTGGGGCTGATCAGCATGCAGGAGCGGCTCAGCCTGGTGAAAGGCGAGATTTCCATCGAGTCGAAATCCGGGGTTGGGACCAGGGTCCGCGCCAGGGTGCCGTTCTGTTCGTCGGGCGATTATCTGGTCGAGGCGGTGGGGTGAGAGCATGGGGGCGGGAGAACGCACTACAGCGATGTTGCCGAGGTTGTTCAAAGAAGAGTATCCGTTTGGCGGGGCCCAGCAAAACATTGATCTTGAAGGTGCAATAAAAGGGTGGTCAGTAGCATGGCGCTAACATCATTAGTCCGCGTGCTTGTCGTAGACGACTTCGAGCCGTTCCGGAGAATCGTAGCTTCCATGGTGCAGGAGAGACCGGGACTCCATCTCGTTGGTGAGGCGGCGGACGGGTTGGAGGCCGTACATCAAGCACAAGAACTGCGGCCGGACCTGATTCTGCTCGACATCGCCCTCCCCGGTCTGAACGGAATCGAAGCCGGGCGACGCATCCGCAAACTCCTTCCCGCGTGCAGAATACTTTTCGTAAGTCAAGACTCTTCCGTCGAAGTAGCGCAAGAGGCGCTTAACCTGGGCGCTATGGGCTACGTGCTCAAGATGGATGCCGGCAGAGAGTTGTGGCCGGCGCTGGAAGCGGTGCTTCAAGGCCGGCAGTTCGTCAGCAGCTTGCTGGCCGGCCAGATTCGAACCAACGCGGTGGATATGCGCCGCTGGGCGCGGCGGCGCCATGAAGTCCAGTTCTATTCCAATGACGCAATTTTCCTGGCTACCCTCACTCGCTTCATCACGGTCGCTCTTCAGGCCGGTGACGCGGTAATTGTGCCGGCAACGCAGGCGCACCACGCCAGTCTTCGGCAAAGCTTGCAGGCGCACGGTGTGGACGCCAGGGCCGCCCTGGAAAATGGCAGCTATGTTCCTCTGGACTCTGCGAGTGCCCTGTCAGGGTTCATGGTGAATGGCTGGCCCGACCCGTCTCGGTTCCGGGAAATTATGGGCGGGGTCATTGGGGGAGCGTCCAAAAGGGCGGAAGGACGCAGGGTTCGCGTGGTGGCTTGCGGTGAATGCGCTCCGCTCTTGTTGGCGGAAGGCAATGCCGAGGCGGCGATTCGGGTAGAGCAGCTCTGGGATGAAATCAGCAGTGTTTACGATATGGATACTTTCTGTGTTTATCCTCGGGAAAGCTTTCGCGGCGAGGCAAACGCCCACATCCTCCAGCGAATCTGTGCGGAACACTCGGCCGTTTCTTTCGAATAAGCAAGAGCTCCTGGTGAAAGCGAAATTTCTATCGAGTCAAGGCCATAGTGCTGTTCCGTCGCCGGGGATGGGGGCGGCGGGGTGCATAGCCGGTGAGAGCGATACCGTAGTTTTCCCCGTGTTGCGCCGGAAAAGTATGCGATGGCGCGGCGCAAGGGTCGCAACTAGTCTTGAGACAACGTTAACAAAGAAGGCAGTCATTGTGATTCCCGCATCGTCAGTCCGGGTGCTCGTGGTAGATGATTTCGAGCCCTTTCGTCGCGTGATTTCATCCATGGTGCAAGAGCGGGCCGAACTGCAGCTTGTGGGCGAGGCCGCCGACGGCTTGGAAGCGGTGCAGCAGACGCAGAAGCTGCGGCCGGATCTGATCCTGCTGGATATCGCGCTCCCCCGCTTGAATGGAATTGAAGCCGCGCGGAGGATCCGCAGGCTCGCCCCGCAATCGAAGATCATCTTCCTGAGCCAGGATTCTTCAGCGGAATTGGCCCAGGAGGCCCTTCACCTGGGTGCCCGCGGTTACGTGATCAAGAGTGATGCCGGCGCCGAACTGTTTCCCGCGGTTGAGGCGGTACTCGACGGCAGAAAATACGTGAGCAACGGGCTGGCGCAACACGTTGTCACCGACGCCGCCAAAGCCTGACCCGCGGTTCCCATCGGCTTTCGTAGAGACGCGACATTGTCGCGTCTCACAAGCCGTGGCGGGTGCCAAGGCTCTACGTTGAATGTGTTGTGTTCGTAGAGACGCGACACCGTCGCGTCTCACATGCGCGTCGCCAGGCGGGGTTGCTCCAGGAAGCTGAGTTCGGGAACGGGCGGCAGAACGTTGAGTTCCGCGGCATAGCGATAAAACAGACGCAGCCCTTCCAGGTTCTCCGGGTCCAGCGTGTAGTCGATGTTCTCCGTAAGATAGGAGCCAATCGTTTCCGGCGGCAGCGCCAGCCGGGGCGCCCACGCGGAGACGAGTTCAGGAATATGCTTGAGCCCGTTGTCTCGCGATTCCTGAAACACGCGCGCGATGTTCAAGTCAGGCGCAAGCCCCACCAGTGACGCTTTACGCACGGCCCAGAAAGCGAAGACGAAGGGCCGGCCGGTCCAATGGCGCCATTGCTCGGCCAGGTCGTAGACGTAGAGGCCGGTGGTGCGCGCCAGCAGCGCCGGGTCGCCGATCAGCAGGCCGGCATCGTGCCAGCGCAGCATTTCTTCGAGCGCCGGTTTTTGCCGGCGGAACCCTGGATTGATGCCGACAAACTTGCGCAGAAAAATCTCCACCAGCGCGGCGGAGGTGCGCGAAGAATCGTCCGTGGCCACGCTGCGGACCTTATCTATCGGCACTTTGCTGATCAGCAGAATGGAGCGCACGGCATTCTTGGAAGCAATGGCCACGTCGGGGATAATGGCCAGCCCGGGAATCGAGGTGTACGCCGCCGCGGGAATAATGCCGATATCGGCCAGTCCTAGTTCCAGCTCTTCCGCGCAGCGTGAAGGCACGGTGTAGCCGATCTCAAAGTGTTCACGCAGCCGCTCGGCAGTTTCGCCGTGCTCAAAGTCCCACATGAGCGGAGCGGTATTGAGAAAGCTGATGGCGGAGATGCGCAGGGCCATGGAGACATTCTAGCAAGCGCAGAAAGTGGTTAGCCGCGAATGCACGCGAAAGGTCGCGAATCAAATTTGAAGTGATGTTATTTCGCGCGTTTTCGCGTTCATTCGCGGCCCGAGCGTTTTGGCCTTCGGCGCTTCGCTCAGGATTTCGCCTGGCGGCCTAGACGCCGCCAACCCGGCTCAGCTTGACATGGTTTTCCCTATGCGTGTAGAGTCCGCCAAAGTCGGTGACAACCCAATGGCTACTGTCTCCACCGGGACTTCGAACAGCATTTACTGGCTGGCGCTCACGCTCACGCCCGGCCTGGGGCCCACGCGCGGCCGCAAACTGGTGGAGCATTTCGGCAACGTGCAGGAAATCTTTCACGCTTCCCTGACTGAGTTGGAAGCAGTGAACCTGCAGGCGCAATCGGCGCAGCACATCGCGCTGGGAAAATCGCTGGAGCTGGCGCATGAGGAGTTTGCCAAAGCAGCCGCCGCGGGGATCGAAATTCTCTCGCGCGATGATCCAAGATGGCCGGCGCGTCTGTCGGAAATTTACGATCCGCCGCTGGTGCTTTACGTTCAAGGCAGAGCGGAGGCGCTGGCGCGGCCGGGGATTGCCGTGATAGGAACGCGGCATCCAACGCCTTATGGAATCGGGATGGCGGAGCGGCTCTCCTGCGACCTGGCGGCGCGCGGCCTTGCCATCATCAGCGGCCTGGCCCGGGGCGTGGATGCCGCTGGGCATCGTGGAGCCATCAAGGCCAAAGGCGCCAGCGTGGCCGTCTTCGGCACCGGCGTAGATGTGATCTATCCGCGCGAGAATAAGAAGATCGCCGAGGGGATCCTGGAGTGCGGCGGCGCGCTGGTCAGCGAGTTCCCTCTGGGCGCTTTTGCCGCGCCGCAGAACTTTCCCATCCGCAACCGCATCATCAGCGGGCTTTCTCTGGGAGTGCTGGTGGTGGAGGCGGGCGAGTACAGCGGCACGCGCATCACCGCGCGCTGTGCTCTGGAGCAGAGCCGTGAGCTGTTTGCCGTGCCGGGCAACGTGACCAATCGCAATTCCTGGGGACCGAATACGCTGATCAAGCAGGGAGCCAAGCTAAGTGCAACATGGGAGGACGTTTGGGAGGAATTGCCCGCCGATATCAAGAGCCAGCTTGAATCCGAACGGCCCGCGGAAGCATCAGAGCAAAGGCCCGGGACCGAAAGCCTCTTTAATAGGGATGAGCAACTCTCGCCGAAGGAGCGGAAGCTCTTGTCGGTCTTACGCACCGACGAGGCGACCCACATTGATACGATCATCGAGCGGGTGGAGGCCGCGATGTCGTCCTCGGAAGTTTTCGCCGTGCTGTTTGAACTGGAGCTGAACGGAAGAGTGAAGCAGATGCCGGGGAAGCAGTTTGTGAAAAGCTTTTAGTTCGGCTCTTGGCTTTTGGCTCTTAGCTCTTGGAGTCTGGGGTAAGATCTTTGAGAAATTATCGAGACTTGGAGGTATGGGAGAAGGCTCATAAGCTCACGCTGCAACTGTATCAGAGGAGCCGCAGCTTCCCGAAAGAGGAGTTCTACGGTCTCACTTCGCAAATGCGGAGATCTGCGATGTCCGTGGGCGCTAACCTGGCAGAGGGGTGCGGAAGGCAAACGACCCCTGAACTTGCACGTTTTGTTCGAATAGCCATGGGATCTGCGAGTGAGCTGGATTACCACCTGTTGCTCGCCAGCGA
Organism: Candidatus Angelobacter sp.; assembly: GCA_036380095.1. Taxonomy (GTDB): domain Bacteria; phylum Acidobacteriota; class Terriglobia; order Terriglobales; family Acidobacteriaceae; genus Angelobacter. Next base: position 24,903 of record DASVFK010000290.1, read on the forward strand.
TTTCGGTTATCTGCAATCCGCCGAGCACCGAGAGTTCTCTCAGGAGTTAACCAGAATCCGAAAAATGCTGGCCTCTTTGCTGTCGACCCTAGAATCTGGCACCAAGATAAAGTCAGCAAGCGCAGGCGCCGGCTAAACGAGCGAATGTGTTAGTTTCTGGAAGCCAAGAGCCAAGAGCCAAGAGCCAAAAGCCAAGAGCCAAGAGCCAAGAGCCAAGAGCCAAGAGCCAAGAGCCAAGAGCCAAGAGCCAAGAGCCCAATACTCTTAGCCAGTTTGTCGCCACGACCCAGGTCGTGTTAGCTTTCGAAGAACCAAACAGGAAAAAGGAACATTGCCCAAATCACTCGTCATCGTCGAATCGCCGGCCAAGGCCAAGACCATCAATAAGTACCTGGGAAGGGACTATTCGGTCGAAGCCTCGCTGGGCCACATCAAAGATCTCCCCAAGAGCAGGCTGGGCGTGGATATTGAAGGCGACTTCTCCACCGAGTACGACGTTATTCCCGGAAAAGAGAAAGTCGTTGCCAAGCTGAAGAAGCTGGCCAAGGACGCGGCCGCCATCTACCTGGCGCCTGACCCGGACCGCGAAGGCGAAGCCATCGCTGCGCATCTCGCCGAAGAACTGACCGATGGCGGCGGCAAGAAGAAGAAAAAGGGCGGCATCCCGGTGCATCGCGTCACCTTCAACGAAATCACCAAGAAGGCGGTGCAGGAGGCCTTCCAGCACCCGCGCGAGATCGACCGCAACCTGGTGGATGCGCAGCAGACTCGGCGCGTGCTGGACCGGTTGGTGGGTTACCAGGTTTCACCGCTGCTGTGGGACAAGGTCCGCCGCGGGCTTTCCGCTGGACGCGTTCAGACCGTGGCCCTGCGCCTGATCGTAGACCGCGACCGCGAGATCAAGGCCTTTGAGAAGAAGGAATACTGGACCATCGACGCGCACCTGGCCGGGGCCAAGCCGCCGGCCTTTGACGCACGCTTTGTCGGCCGGGGCGACGAGAAGACCGAGGTCACAAACGAGGAAGAGTCGAAGAAGATTACGGACGCCCTGGAGAAAGCCCAGTGGACCGTACGCACTGTCGAAAAGAAGGAGCGCCGCCGCAGCCCCGCGCCGCCGTTCACCACCAGCAAGCTGCAGCAGGACGCATCGCGCAAGCTGCGCTTCTCGGTGAAGCGGGCCATGATGATTGCCCAGCGCCTCTATGAAGGCATTGAGCTCGGCGATGAGGGCTCCGTCGGCCTGATCACCTACATGCGCACCGACTCCGTGCGCGTTTCCAACGATGCGGTGGCCGAAGTGCGCCAGTTCATCGACAGCTCCTACGGCAAAGACTTTCTTCCCGAGTCGCCGAATGTCTACAAGTCGAAAAAAGAAGCGCAGGAAGCGCACGAAGCGATCCGCCCGACTTCGGTAGCGCGCCATCCCGATGAGGTCAAGAAATATCTCGGTGAAGACGAATACAAAGTTTACAAGCTGATCTGGCAGCGCTTTGTGGCCTCGCAGATGATGCCCGCCGTGTTCGACCAGACCGGCGTGGACATCGAGGCCAAATCAAACGGCGACTCTTTCACCTTCCGTGTGACCGGTTCGGTGCTCAAGTTTGAAGGCTTCCTGAAAGTCTACGTGGAGTCCAAAGAAGGCAAGGACGAGGAGGAAGAGGAGCTTAAGCACAAGCTGCCGCCGCTGGAAGTGGGCCAGAAGCTCACGCTGCGCGAGCTGAAGCCGGAGCAGCACTTTACCGAGCCGCCGCCGCGTTACAACGAGGCCTCGCTGGTGAAAGAGCTGGAAGAGCGTGGCATCGGGCGGCCCTCCACGTACGCCACCATCATCTCCACCATCCAGGAGCGCCAGTACGTGCAGAAGCTCGGCGGCAAGTTCGTCCCCACCGAGACCGGCCTGGTGGTGACGGACCTGCTGGTCAAGAACTTTGAAGACATTTTCGATTTCCAGTACACGGCGCGTCTTGAGGAAGAGCTGGACGAGATCGAAGAAGGCAAGGAGAAGTGGACGGACGCGCTGGCCGAGTTCTACAAGAAATTCGAGAAAGACCTCCGCTACGCCGAAAAGCACATGGAGAACGTGAAGCGGATGGAGAAGCCCACCGACGAGAAGTGCGAGCGTTGCGGCTCTCCACTGGTGCTCAAGTGGGGCAAGCACGGGTCGTTTTACGCTTGCAGCTCTTACAAGAAAGACGATCCCGCGAGCTGCACTTTCACCAAGGAAAATCCCATTAACCTGCCCGAGCTGGACACGGCGGAGATGCCGGAGACCGGGCAGGACGAATACTGCGAAAACTGCGGTCGCGTGATGGTGCTCAAGCGCGGGCGCTTCGGCCAGTTCATGGCTTGCACCGGCTATCCTGACTGCAAGACCACGCGCCGCCTGGACCAGGGCAAGCGCGTCCCGGATGTTCCGCTGGAAGAGACCTGCCCGCAGTGCAACCGCAACCTGGTGCTGCGCCACGGACGCTACGGCGAGTTCATCTCCTGCAGCGGCTACCCGGATTGCAAGTACATCAAGCAGAACTTCATCGGCGTGAAGTGCCCCAAGTGCAAAGAGGGAGAACTGGCGGAGAAAAAGGCGCGGCGCCGCGGCAACACCTTCTACGGCTGCTCGAATTATCCCAAGTGTGACTTTACTTCGGCCTGGAAGCCGGTGGCGGAAGCCTGCCCCGAATGCGGCAGCCCATATCTGCTGGAAAAGCACTTGAAGTCAGGATCTGTACTCATCTGCCCCAACAATCGCAAGAAGACGGCCGAAGAGGAAGAAGCACCCAAGCCGAAACGGGGCAAGAAGGGCAAGGCGGCAGAAGAAGAGGCTCCGGCAGCGGTAAAGTGCGAGTACTCGCGGGCGATTCCGGCGCCGGCGGTCGTGGCATAACAGCTCAATTGGCAATTAGCAGATAAGAGTGCCGGAAACTATTGTGGTTTCCTGGTCAACATTGCTTTGCGCAAGGCTTCCTCGCGGGCAGGGCCGCGTTTTTTGGCGGCTTCGACCACGGTCTCTCCTTTGTTGTTGCGGAGGTTGAGATCAGCGCCATGAGCGATGAATAACGGGATCGAGAGTTCATCCACGTTGGTGAAGATGGGGGTTTCACCTTCATTATTTCGAGCGTTTACATCGGCTCCGAGCTTCAGCAATTCTTCTTCCACATCGATGAGAAAGATTTCGTGAAGCGGGGTGTTTCCGTCGTTGTCACGGGCATTCACATCAGCCCCTGCTTCGGCCAGCAGGCGTACGCATTCGACGCGAGCGCCTTCCTTATCGCGATCTCGGTATTCGCCCGCGAGGAACATCGCCGTTCTTCCCTTGTGGTCGCGCATTTCGAGCTTGGGATGGTAGTTCAGAATCTCACGCACGACATTCGGGTCACCGGATTCCGCAGCGTAGATCAGAATGCTTCCCGCGCCATCACCCTCCAGCGTGAACGCGTCGCCGTTTTCAGTGACTATCAGCTTGCTCAGGTCGGCATTGGGGTTGGCTCCGTATGCAATCAATGCGCGTACCGCGTCCAGTGTGCCTGAACGGGCGGCACCAGCCAGAGCAAGGTCTTTGTCGTTCTGGTCGCTTCTGCTGGCGCCATGGGCCATGAGAATCTTCAGCGTATCGGGGTGCGCGCTGGCTGCATTGAGCCAGCCCACGTTCGAGAAAAGCGGTCTTGTGCCCGGTTCATACGTCCCGGTAGGCGGTAAGGGCCTGAGAGGCATGCCAGCTTCGAGAAACGCCCGCACGGTCCTAGCCTCTCCACGTGTGAGCGCCTCCTTGAGCATGGTCTGCGCCTCGAAACTCTGAAAGTTGAACCCCTCCAATTGCAAGGTAGCCACCAGGCCCTCTCCACCCTCGATCCAGCGCTCCGTCCGGGCGAGAGAATCAACGGCGTCTTCAAGGTTGGTAATTATGGCCGGCATGCCAACCCACGAACCCACGTAGTCGACTACTTTCTTCTTGTGTCCGTCAATTTCAATGGATAGCACGTAAGTAGGATTGTCGGTGACGCCGGCGCGGTAGGCTGAATCCATGGAGTAAAAGTCTGCGGCGATGAATTTTCGGGCAAGTGCGCGAACGGATTCGGGATGCGCGCTGTCGCGATGCATGCCATGCGCGACAACATGCCCGTGGCCTTCGAAGATGATGTGGTCATTGCGTATGGTGACCTTGTAGCTCGGACAGCTGCCGAAGCAGCCGCTACGCACCATCGTAACGACGATTTTTGAGTCGCGCCGCAGCAGAGGTGGTGCCACATGCGTCTTGGGAAGACGTTCGGGCGGAACCAGGTCGATGTACTCTTCGATCTCTGCCGTTACAGTGCTTCCATTCTTTTCAAAGGGGATGAATTTCCACTGGAGCACTTCCGGCTTCAATTGCGGCCAGAACTTCAGGATTCCCTCTTCGGCAGTGGCGTCTGCCTCGACCACGTTGCCGGCTGGAGAAACGACGAGAGTGAGATGAAGTTGGTTGAACCCCTCGCTGACGCCCTTTATCGGAATGGTGCGGCGGTGGGGTTTGATTTCATGTTTGCGGGCGGCTTCGTAGTCAAAAGACGGGTACGACGGCTCTTCCTGACACACCCCGGCGGAGAGGCATGCTAGCAGGAAGCTGGCGGTCAGGAGGATACGAAGGCGGCTCATAGGCATAGTTAGTACGCCTGAGTAGGCGTACCTTGCAACCATTTCAGAGGTTTTTCTCGCGACGCTCCGCTGCGGTTGCTGGGCGTGGGAACGATGATTGCTCAGATGATCTGGGCTTCCCGGGCGGTGGGTTTTTCGGTTATGGACGTCACGCAGGGTGCGGGTATTCGCCATGGTATTGGTCAGCGGATCTTAACAGTGGCTGGCCAGCAATACTCGCGGCCGATTCCGACGCCGGAAGCGGTGGTCTAACAGAGCAAAGCTAGCCGTGTCCTCCAGATCGTGGATGGGATACTCTATTTTCGTGAGAAAGCTTGTCTTCCTGATCTTCTGTTCGCTCCCGCTATTCGCCCAGGCGCCGCCGGACATTGACATTGCGGACCGCACGGTCCAACTGGACAGCGCCAATCTGCATGCGATTGTCACCAAGCCCAAAGCCCCAGGGCGCTACCCGGCCGTATTTGTGATCTCCGGTCTGGGGTGCTATGCCATCGACCCTCCAGACAAGGACACTGCCTTCAACCAACTGCGCTACGGGTTGACGCGGCACGGCTATGTGACCATGTGGGTGGAGAAGAATGGAGAAGGGTCGAGCCAGGGGCCGGCTTGCGATAGCCCGCAGTCCGATCTTCGTTTCGCCGTGAAACGGTCCATCGCAGGTCTGAACACGCTCAAGAGCTACGACTTTGTTGATCGCGAGAACATCTTCATTTTGGCCCACAGTATTGGCCCGCTGGAAGGCGTTCTGCTGGCGCAAGAGTTTCCTGTGCGCGGCTTCATTGCCGCTGAAACCATTGGCAAGAGCTGGTTCGAATATCAACTTGAGAACGCGCGCCGCCAGCTCTTGCTCCTGGGCCGTCCTTACGATGCTGTGGATAAATATGTCCGCACCATGGAGAGCTGCCAGCATCGATTTTTTGTGGAAAAACAAACGCCTGCTCAGATTGTGAAAGACTCGCCCGATTGCAAGGAATCCGTCGACACCTTTGGCGCGTCCTACACTTATCTCCAGCAGATCGCCGGCCTTGATCTGGCGGTGGAATGGAAAAAGGTTGATGTTCCCGTGCTGGTTACCTGGGGAACGTCAGATCCAACCACCTCAGCTGAAGAAAACCGCTATCTGGCAGACATGATCAACAGTTTTCATCCCGGCCGCGCTACTTACATTGAGTTCGCCGGCATGGGACACGGGTTGGACCGGTGGCCGTCACAACGTGCCTGGCTGGAAGGGATGCAAAAGCATCAAAAAGCCGAATTCGATGCCGAGTTTCTAAGACGGGTGGAAGAGTGGATGGGGCATCACTTGCAAAAACCGAACACGATAAAATAACCCTTTTTGAGGAGAGCATTCATGGCAAAGAAGCCCACCGCGCAAGACGCACAACTCATCCTGCAGCTTTACGATCTTCGCCGCGAGCCGGTCATGCGCACGGCGCGTAAGTTCATGGTCTCAGAATTCTGGCCGCAGAATTATGACGAGTTCAAGGCCGTTCTTACCGGCTATGGCACGGACCACAACGCGTACATGCGCCAGGTGCTCACGTACTGGGACATGGCAGCGGCCATGGTGCTGAGCGGGGCCGTCAATGAAGATCTTTTCTTCAACGCCAACAGCGAGCCGTACTTCCTGTGGGCCAAGTTCGGCGAGTTCATGCCGCAAGCGCGCAATGATTTCGCCAATCCTGAGTTTGGGTTGCGTCTGGAGAAGTTGGTCACCAAGCCGCAGGGCCAGAAGCGCGTGAAGGGCCTCCAGGCGCGGATCGCGGCGAGAAGGGCGCAGGCGGCAGCGGCCAAAGCAGCGAAGTCCTGAACCGAACCTCACCACAGATCACACTGATCTTCACTCGTAGTAGATCAGGCAAAGCTGGCCAACGAGCAGGCGGAGCTTAGGGCCGGGGCTCTGGCGCGGGGCCGGGAGGAAGCACTTCGCCGCCATCGTCGTTCTGGGTCGCGACCTGCCGGCGGGTCATAAAGAAGACGGCGGCCGTCCAGGTAGGGAAGAGATCGAGGCCGGGAAGCATTTCCGCTGCAAAGGTCGGCAGCAAGGCCCAGTGCCAGCCCAGCAGGCGGACCAGAATGGCGCCTACGGCCAGATCGAGTGCCGCGTCGAAAGGCGATACGCCCCCTTCGGCGAAGAACGGCATGGCGCCGATCTGGATGGCGTCGGCGGCGATCGCGATCATCCAAGCCAGCCGGTACTCACGTGCCTTGAGGTTCTTGAGAAAATCAAAGTTCCACATAACTGCTTTCAACAGGATATAACAAACAAGCACACCAAGACTGCGCCAACGGCGGGCCCTGGTGGTTGCTTGCGCCTTGAAAATTCGGCCCCTGCCGCCAAGGTTTTCAAGGTACTCGCACAGTAAATTCCACGGCAAAGGAAAGGCCTTTTGCAAATGAAGCTGAACGCGCTCTCTTTGCGGCTGGCGGCGGCGATTCTGTTGGCTGCGTCGGCGCGGGAGGGCGGCGGGCAATCGGGAAAAAAGATGCAGCCGGCGCCCATTCCGGAGTACACCTTCAACGTGATACGCATTCTTCCCCACGATCCCAATGCCTACACGCAGGGCCTGGCGTATCGCGGAGGTTTTTTCTATGAAGGCACGGGGCTTTATGGAAGGTCGCAATTGCGCAAGGTACGGCCGGAAACGGGAGAGGTGGTCGAGCGCGTGGAGCTCGCGCAGGAGCATTTTGGCGAGGGGATCGCGCTGATCAGGAATCAAATCGTGCAGCTTACCTGGAAATCGGGGATTGCATTCGTCTACAACGCGAGCGACTTCCGCTTGCTGCGGCAGTTCAACTACATGGGCGAAGGCTGGGGCCTGACCACCAACGGCACGGAATTTTTCCTGAGCGACGGCACCGACGAGATCCGCGTGCTGGACGGAAAGACTTTCAAAGAATTGCGCCGTGTGAAGGTCCATGATGGGGACACGGCCATCACGCAATTGAACGAACTGGAGTGGGTGGAAGGCGAGATCTTCGCCAACGTGTGGCACAGCGACCGCATTGCGCGCATCTCGCCGCGCACCGGCAAAGTCACGGGATGGATCGACCTGAGCGGCCTGCTCAGCCCTGTCTACAAGCGCGACCCCGAGGCGGTGTTGAACGGAATC
>DASVFK010000291.1:0-4212 GCA_036380095.1 Candidatus Angelobacter sp.
CCAGGCGCAGATCAATCACGTTGCCCAGCATGGAGTAGAAGGCAAACAGGAACGGCATCTGCAGCAGCATGGGGAAACATCCGCCCACGGGATTGACGCCTTCTTTCTTGTACAGCTCAGACATCTCCTTTTGCATTTCCTGGCGCCGCGGATCGGTGATGCTGTAGCGCTTGTACTTCTCCGTGATGGCCTTGACCTGGGGCTGGATCTTCTGCATCTTCAGCGATGACTTCATGCTGGCCACGCGCAGCGGGAGAAGGGCCATGGTGATGACCACGGTCAGAAAGGCGATGGCCCAGCCCCAGTTGGGGATCCAGTGCAGGTAGGTCCATCGCAGCCAGAGAAACAGCGGCCGGGCGATGAAGCCGAAGAAACCAAAGTCGAGCGTGGCGCGCAGGTCCGGACCGCCGGGTTGGGCGTGGGTGTTATCGAGCACGTCCACGGCCTTGGGGCCGGCAAAGACCCGCACCCGTGTCAGACCGGTGGTGTGGCCGAACGCCAGTCCCAGCGCCGCTACTTTCTCCTTGGCCGTATCATTGGGATTCGATGGGTCTTTGGGGACCTCCAGAGGACTGTTGAGCGTTACCAGCGTCGTGTCTTTGGGCGATTGCGGCATGAAGGCAGCAAAGAAGTAACGATCGCCCAGACCTGCCCACTGGAAAGGGCCATTCAAGGTCTTGCCATCTGCTACCCACTTCTTTCCGCCGGTCAGAAACCAGCCGGAAGTGGGCGTGTTGCGCTCCACGTTGCCATCCAGGTACCAGTCGAGGCGCGATGCGGCGAACCCGCTGAGCGACGTTTGATCCCCGAGTCCTCCCGGCCATTGCGGAAACGCTGTGACTCTCTGCCCGTTGCGCGTGACCTCCGTTTCAAGGGCGATCACATATGCCTGATCCGTTCGCAGGGTCTTGCGCGCGGTGATTTCTCCGTCAGAGTATTCATAAGTGATAGCGCCAGGGACGCTCTGCGCGCCCACGACATACATGGCTTCGTTCAGCTTCTTTTCCAGGTCTTTGTCATAAGCGAAAAACGAAAGCGGATGCCCCAGCACCGGCGCCGCCAGAGAGTTGACCAGGTCCAGAGGACGCCCCTTTTCATCCTTGTAGTTCTTGAGCACCCAGGACTTGGCCACCGCGCCATGGTTGGTGAACACGATGCGGTAGCTCTCGTTTTCCAGAACGCTTTCGCTCTCCGCGGCTGCCTGCTTCACGGCAACTTTAGGCGCAGCGGCGGGCGCTGGCTTGGGGGTTGTGGCGGCCGCGGGAGGAGCCCCGGTTGTTCCCGTGGGCGAAGCCTGCTGCTGCGGAGTGGGTGTCTGTTGCGGCTGTTGCGGCGGCGGCGGACTAGGCATAAGGAACCGCATCGCCGCGATCATGACGAACACCAGCAGGAAGGCGAGCATCAGGCGCTTCTGGGCGCCGGGGTCGTTTTGGGGGTTTTGATATTCAGTCAAAGTGCGATCTCAACTCTAATGTCTTGGCACAGGGTCGTAGCCGCCCCGGACCAGAGGGTTGCAACGCAGTACGCGCCAGCAGGCCAGCGCGGCTCCGTGCAGTAGACCGTGGCGGGCCACCGCCTCTGCTGCGTATTCAGAGCACGTGGGCACGTAGCGGCAGGATGCGGGCAGCCAGGGCGACACAATTTGCTTGTACAGCCTGAGCAGGAGGGTCATAAGAGCCTTCATCGTCCCCGTCCTCTCTCCACTTTGGAGAAGACTTGCTCTACTTCCGCCTCCAGGCCTGAAAACTCCAGATTCAACACGGACTTGCGAGGATGCAATACCACATCCACGGGCCGGGTAAGCAGCGGCAAGCGGCCGGCAACCGCAGCGCGCATGCGACGCCGAATGCGATTGCGCTCCACCGCGCCGCCAAGCACCTTGCCCACTGTAAAACCCACGCGGGGGCCGGCGCCGTCATTGCGTTCCCGGTAAAAAGCTGTCATGTTCACCGAAAATTGTTTCTTCCCCTGGCTGTACACAGCCTGGAAGTCCGCGTGCTTCAGCAGCCGTGCAAGCCGCGGGAACCGGTGCAACCCGGGTTTCTTTTCCTCGGTCACTGCAGGCACGGGCACATCATCTTGAGGAACGCTTACTCCCGAAACCCTGGCTTTACCGAAACGCGCTTGCGTCCTTTGGCGCGACGGCGGGAGAGAACGGCCCGCCCGCTCTTGGTTTTCATGCGGGTCCTGAAGCCGTGCGTCTTGGATCGACGCCGACGGTTCGGTTGAAACGTGCGCTTAGGCATTTGCGAATGGCGCTCCTACTCAAAGTTTTTGCGCGGAGGCAAACCACAAGTATAAAGGAACCGGCCATCTAGCGCCACTTTGGCGGCCTCATGAAGAGCCTTACCCACAATCATGTCCCGCGACAACACTGACATTGCTAGAGTCCACGACAGCCGGTCGAGTCTCATGAGCGGTGATCGCGAAGCTTGAAGGCTGAGATGACTCTAATCACACTCAACGCTGCTGCATTTGCACAACCCACGCGACAATTTTGTGGATTCCGTGCAACAGAGAATTTCTACATTCATAATTTTCGCAAAAAAAGTTTTCCTCTCGTTTCCACAGGTGTAGCGATGTGCTAGTATGCCCGACAGTCAAAGAGTTTCTGGTTGCACAGTGAAGTGTTCAACTGCTCTGTTGCGCCCAATGACAGAGCAATATCTGTTCCCTGCGTTCATGAAGTCGGGCCCCTGGCCGGCTCGCAACAGGAAAAGTTAATAATGTCTGCATCCACTGCGACCGTCACCGCAACTGCAAACCCATGGCTGCTGATCCTGGCCGCTCTCGAGAAAAAGATCAGCCGGCATTCCTATGACACGTGGTTGAAACCCACGCGCTTCAGCCATGCCAACGGCAATGTGATCTTTGTCCGCGTGCCCACACCGGAGTTCCGCCACATAGGGGAGAAGTTTGGAGACTTGATCCAGGAAGCCCTGGATACGTTGGCTCCTGAATACCAGGACGTGAAGTTCGTTACCGTGGAGGAGGACCCATCAGCGCCGCCAGTGCGCGCCGATGGAGGATTTGCTCCTGTCTCAGCAACTCCACCGGTTGGCGCTCCCGCCCGGCAACAGCGATTTGACTGGGATTCTGCGGCGCACCTCAACCCCCGATATACCTTTGACGCGTTTGTGATCGGCGCCGGCAACCAGTTTGCCCACGCCGCCGCGCAGGCTGTGGCGGAACGGCCATCCAAGGCCTACAACCCGCTCTTCCTCTATGGCGGTGTAGGCATGGGCAAGACACACCTGATGCAGGCGATCGGGCACCAGGTGAAACGGCAGCAGCCGCATGCCTCCATCTGCTACGTTTCCAGCGAAAAGTTCACCAACGAAATGATCAATTCGCTGCGCTATGACCGCATGACCAGCTTTCGCGACAAGTTCCGCAACGTGGACGTGCTTCTGATTGACGATATCCAGTTTCTGGCGCAGAAAGAGCGGACCCAGGAAGAGTTCTTCCACACTTTCAATGCCCTTCACGAATCGATGAAGCAGATCGTAATCGCCAGCGACCGGCCGCCCAAGGAACTGGCGGAAGTGGAAGACCGCCTGCGCTCCCGCTTTGAGTGGGGCCTGATCGCAGACATCCAACCGCCGGACCTGGAAACCAAAGTGGCCATCCTGCAGAAAAAAGCAGAGTCGGAGAAGGTAACCCTGGCCACGGAGCTAGCGCTCTACATCGCGTCGAATGTCCGCACCAACGTGCGCGAATTGGAAGGGGCCCTGATCCGATTGATCGCCTATTGCTCGCTGACCGGCGCGGAAATCAACCTGGTAACGGCGCAGCAGGTGCTCAAGAACTTTATTGACTCGCAGGCGCGCAAGATCACGATTGAAGCAATCCAGAAGGCCGTGGCTGAGCAGTTTGGTTTGCGGCCTTCAGAAATCAAGGCCAAGACCAACTCGCGGCAGATCGTCTTTCCGCGGCAGGTGGCCATGTACCTGGCCAAGCAGATGACGGAGGCTTCGCTGCCTGAAATCGGGCGCCAATTCGGAGGCAAGCACCACACCACGGTCATGCACTCGGTGGAGAAGGTCGAGGAACAGCGCCAGTCTGACAAGGACCTGAATCGTATGTTGAACAAGCTGACGGAGACGCTGAACAACTGAGCGGAAACGTTTTCCACTGTTTGCATTGATACACTGGTGGATATCTTTTGAGGGCATGTGGAAACAGTGCAAGACAGGTTCACAGAACCGATTG
>DASVFK010000292.1:0-6688 GCA_036380095.1 Candidatus Angelobacter sp.
GCCGGTGGCGCACACTTTGATCACGTCCGCGCCGTACTTGATGATCTCGCGGGTTTTGTGCTGCACGCCCTCTACACCGTCGGCCGCGCCATCGGACCTGGCATGCCATTCGTAAGGCAGCAGATTCTCATCACAGTGGCCTCCGGTGATGGAGAGCGCCGGGCCGCTGGCGATGATCCGCGGGCCGGGCACCATGCCTTCATTCACCGCGTCACGCAGCGCGATGTCCGCGTAACCCTTCGCTCCCAGGTTGCGTACCGTGGTAAAGCCCGCTTCCAAGGTGAGCCTGGCGTTCTTGGCGCCGATCAGCGCCTCCTTGGGAATGGAAACACCCAGTTCCTGGTAGCCGAAGTTGGGATCGAAGGTCAGGTGCGTGTGCGCGTCAATCAGTCCCGGCAGCAGCGTGGCGTTGGGCAGATTGATGGTGTCCGGCGTGCTCATGGGATGGACGCCGGAAGGCGCGCCCAGGACCACAACGCGTTCAATCCTGTCACCGATGATGACCACGTTCACGTTGTCCAGCATCTTGCCGGTCTTCACGTCGAGCAGGTGACCGGCGTGGATGACGGTGGTCTTGGGCGGCTGCGTGCCAGCAGCAGGCTGTTGCGCGAAAACAGGAAACACGAACAAGGAAGAAAGCAGGATAAGGGTAATGAGGCGATTCATAGTGGGAAGCGGGATTATAGCAGGCCTACTGCCAAACCTCAGCGCTTTCCACACGCACCAGCGTATGACGAATACCATTGACTCACGGCAACGTTCCCGGGAACCGGAGTGCCCGGCCCGGTGTCTGAAACAAATGATCTAACGCGGGAGGCGCAAAAGGTGCTTGAAGCCAGGGACCTCACCAAGTGCTACGCGGGTTTGCCTGCCGTCAACCACGTTAGCTTCACCATCCGGCCGGGCGAGGTTTTGGGCTACCTCGGCCCTAACGGGTCGGGCAAGAGCACCACGGTCAAGATGATTACCGGCCTTCTCGAGCCCACGCGCGGCGAGGTGCTTTTCCGGGGCGCGAGCATCAAGCGCGACCTCACCGCCTACAAGCGCGTGCTTGGCTACGTCCCGGAAGAAGCATTGCTATATCCCTATCTCACCGGCTGGGAGTACCTGGAACTGGTGGCCACGCTGCGCGGCATGGACCGCCTGTTGTTCTGGCGCCGGGCGGAGGCCCTGCTGGAACTCTTTCTCTTGCGCCCACATCGTCACGCCACCATTGCTTCCTACTCCAAGGGCATGCGCCAGCGCGTGCTGCTCATCGCCGCCATCATGCACGATCCTGAAGTGCTCATCTTTGACGAGCCCCTGAGCGGCCTCGACGTGACCTCCGCCCTGGTGTTCCGCAAGCTGGTGAAATCGCTGGCATGCCAGGGCAAGCTGATCTTCTATTGCTCGCACGTGCTGGAAGTGGTGGAAAAACTCTGTAGTCACCTGCTGGTCCTGAACAAGGGGAACCTGGTGGCCCATGGCTCGGTCGGCGAGGTGAGGGAGATGAGCGGGCTGGCCACACTGGAAGAAACGTTTTCCCAACTGGTGGAAGAGCACGACGCGGAACAGACCGCCAAAAACATTATGGAGGTCATGGGCGCCTGATATGTCCTTGCTTGGCGCATGGCAAGAGCGCAGAGAGCGGTGGTCCCGCCGGCCGTTTTGGCGGCTTGCAGCACACTTTGGCTCACGCCTCTTCGCCGGCAGCGGCGAATCGGAAGAAGGCGCGCTGGAGTTGGGTGTGGGGGCCATCCTGGCGCTGCTGGCTTCCCCCGGCGCCTTCGTTACCATTCTCTTGTTTCAGAAGTATTCCTCCACCATCCGTTTTTTCCTCGGCCAGCGAAATTTTGACCCATACTCGGCGGCCCTGCCGGACCAGTATTTCTTCATCACCTTTTCCCTCGTGATTACAGGGATGGTCACGGTGCTCAAGTGGGACAGCATCTTTCCCGATCGCCGCGACTACATGAACCTGGCTCCGCTGCCCATCCCTACTCGCGCGATTTTCCTGGCCAACATCACGGCGATTCTCACCATCGCCCTAATCTTTGCCGTTGACGTGAATGCGGTATCTTCCATCTGTTTCCCCGTGCTGGTCACCATGGAGAAACCGGGTTTCAGCTACTATGTGCAGTTCGCCTCCATTCATTTCATTGGCGTGCTCCTGGCCAGCCTGTTCATCTTCTTTGCCATGTTTGCTCTCATCGGCACACTGATGCTGGCGCTGCCGCAGAGCGTCTTCCGGCGTATCTCGCTGGCCGCGCGGGTGGGTGTGGTGGTGCTCCTGCTGGTCTTGCTGTTCACCGGATTTGCCGTTCCGCCGCTCCTGCGCACGTCGCCGGACTCGCGCCTCCTGACCTTTTTGCCACCGGTCTGGTTTCTGGGGTTTTCGCGGTCGCTCATGGGGATCGCCACGCCGCAACTTGCCCGCCTAGGACTGCTCGGCATCAAGGTCACCGCCGCCACACTGGTCCTTGCGGCGGGCGTCTATGTACTCAGCTACTACCGCTATTTCATCCGAATCCCGGAGATGCTGGAAATCACCTCGCGCAGCCGCGCCTCCGGCAGGGGGACCATGTGGAGGCTGCTGGACCGGCTCATTCTGCGCACGCCGTTTGAGCGCGCCTGCTACCGCTTTACCATCAAGACGTTGTTTCGCAACGAGCGGCACACATTGTTCCTGGGCAGTTTCATTGGGCTAGGACTGGTGATCGCCGCGCAAGGAATGGTCTCTGCTTTTGCTACGAAGCCGGCGGCGGTCCCTTCGGCAGATTACCTCTCGCTGCCCTTTGTTCTTTCCTTTTTCATCATCGGAGGGCTGCGGTTTGTTTTCGAAATCCCGGCAGAACTCAGGGCCAACTGGGTGCACCAGATGGTTGTCGATGTGGAAAACCACCAGGCGGCAAGCATGGCCAGAAAAGTCATGCTTACGCTGGTCTGGCCATGGGTGATCGCCTTCGTGCTGCCGCTCTATGCCTGGCGCTGGGGATTGGTGGTCGCCCTGGCGCATACGAGCGTGGTGTTGGTTTGGAGTTACGGTCTCGCCGGCTTGTTGCTACGCGGTTTCCGCAAGATCCCCTTCACTTGCCCACACTCGCCGTGGCGGCAGCATGCCGCCGTGATGATCGTGATGTACGTTTTCGGCTTCTTCGCCTACGCCTCAATCACTCCTGACATAGAGCACCGGCTCCTGGTGGGCAGCCCCTGGATGGCCATTGGCTTCGCCGCGCTGGGTTTGGCCTGGGAACGGTTCTGGCTGCGCCGCCATGACGAGTTCGAAGAAACTACATTGGTTTTCGACCATGCTGAAGCACCGCCCTTTCAGATGCTCAACCTTTCCCGAAATTGACGGCGAATGGGCCTTCTCCTGCTGCAGCTGCAGTTGACCTTGGCCCCTGGCAAACGTCTATGATTTCGACCCATGCGCAAGCTTATCTTCAACATCCATTTGTATCTGGCGCTGATTGCCGGCGCGTTCATCTTCATCCTTGGAATTACCGGCAGCATTATGGCGTTTGAGCCTGAGCTTGACGGCATGCTGCATCGCCACCGTTCGCATGTGACTCCTGCGGGCGCGCCGCGCACATTGGCGGAAATCAACGCGATAGTTTCCAAGGCCTTTCCCGGTGAACGCATTGAGGGATACGGCCTGGGGGCGGCGCCGGACAGGTCCTATCAGGTACTGCTGGAGAACAGCGGCACCGTTTACATGAACCAGTACACCGGCGAGATTCTTGAGGTGCGGCCGGATGACATGGAGTTTCTCGACTACGTGCATCAGTTCCATCTCCGGCTGCTTTGGCGGGGCCCGTCGCGTCCGGGTGACCAGATCATGAGTTGGGCGGGCGTGGCGATGCTGTTGCTTGCCATCTCCGGCCTCTATCTATGGTGGCCGGTCAAACGCATGAAGCTGACTCCGGGCGCCACGGGAAGACGTTGGTGGTTTGATCTGCACAGCGCCACCGGAATCTTCTCTCTGGTTTTTCTCGCCGTGCTGGCTTTCACCGGAGTGATGATCGGATTTGAACGAAAGACAACGCCTCTGTTGTACCGGCTCACGGGCTCGCGGCCGGCGCCACAACCCGCCGTGCCGCCTCCGCCTCCGGACGCCACTCCTATTTCGCCCGACCAGGCGCTCGCCATCGCACACCAGTCCCTGCCGGATGCGACGCCGTTCCTCATCATCGTCCCCGGCCCCAAGGGCGCGTACCAGGTGCGCCTGCGCTATCCTGAAGACCTTACTCCCGGCGGACGCAGCCGCGTGATCGTGGACCAGTACAGCGGCAAAGTGCTGTTTGCGGAAAGCTCGCGCACCGCGCCCGCGGGCACGCGCCTGGTGATCGCGAACCGCGCGCTGCATACAGGCGATATCTTGGGGCTGCCGAGCAAGGTTGTAATGTCACTGGCCAGCCTGGCCGCGGCTTTTCAGGCCTTGAGCGGCCTGGTGATGTGGTGGAAGCGGACAAGAACCAGACGCCCCGTCCCCGTGCCATTAGCCCGGTCGGCGACGAAGGCCTGAGGCGGGCGATTTGCCGTCCTGCTCTGCTGGTCTAAGCACTCTTGGTCATTGCCTGCCCGGGCGAATCGCGCTAATCTCCGGCTTATGCCGAGGGATTTTATCTGCATCCAGTGCGACCAGATTGAGAAGCGCTGCTCCTGCATCAAGTATTGCTGGCTCTGCCGCAGCCAGTACGATGTCCGACTGTGCGAGGACGGCCAGTATTATTGCCGCCCTTGCCGCGAATCTTGCGACATGGAAGCCCAGTACCAGGTACACATCGGGTGATCGAATGCATCTGGTGATCGGCTCATCGGGTGATCGGGTGATCTGAAAACCGGCCCTGCGATAATCTAACTATCAGGCCAAAAGCAATTGGTCGCGAACGTGTTTTCCGCAGCAAGACGCCCTCAAAGTATGCGCACGATCACCCGATCACCGGATCACCCGATCACCCGATCTCAAGTACGTTCGAGCAGCCGATCTGACCCGCGCACTGAACTCCTCGACTATTACCGTGTACTTCTCCGCCGCTACGGGCCGCAGAACTGGTGGCCGGCGCAGTCGCGCTTTGAAGTCATCGTGGGCGCCTACCTTACGCAAAACACCAACTGGAGCAACGTGGAGCGCGCCATGGCCAACCTGCGCCGCGCGCGCGTGCTCAGCGTGAAGGGCATTCGCGAGCTTCCGCTCGGACGCCTGCAGAAGCTCGTGCGCCCCTCGGGCTACTTCCGGCAAAAAGCCATCAAGCTCAAGACCTTTATCCGCTTCCTCGACAAGAAATACTCCGGCTCGCTCGATCGCATGTTCGCCCAGACCACGGAGAAGCTTCGCGCTGAACTGCTGGCGCTGAACGGCGTGGGCCCGGAAACCGCCGACTCCATCCTTCTTTATGCCGGTAATCATCCTGTGTTCGTGGTGGACGCGTACACGCGGCGCATCTTCGAGCGTCACGGGCTGGTCACGGCGAAGACGAAGTATGAGGAAATCCGCGCCCCCATCGAGAAGGCTGTGGGCGGAGCTGATCCGCAATCGCTGGTCACGGAAAATGGCTCTGACCCGCGCCATCCGGTTTCGCGCATGAGCCGCATGTCGCGCAGCGAACTGGCGCAGCATTACAACGAACTGCACGCGTTGATCGTGCGCGTGGGCAACCAGTACTGTCGCAAGATAGCCAAGTGCGAGGAATGTCCGCTGCGGGAGTTTCTGCCCAATGATGCAACAACAGGTTAAAGTAGACTTTGAGCTTGGCCATGCCTTCCGAAGCCATCTTCGACGGATTCCGCTGTGAGATCTGCGAGCAATTCCACGCGGGCCAGTACCTAAGCTTCGCCAGCGACTGTCCGGGTCCGTACGCGGCACTAAGCAACGATGACAAAAAGGCCAGCGCCCAGTTCGGTTCCGACCAATGCGTAATTGACGATAACCAGTACTACATCCGTGGACTCATTGAGCTGCCGATCATCGGGCTGGATGAAGTGTTCCTTTGGGGCGCATGGGCAAGGATATGGCAAAAGGATTACGAGGAGCTTTCGCTCTGCTGGGACACGCCAGGCCGCGAGAAGAGAATAGGTCCATTCAAAGCCCGGCTGGCTAACAACGTGCTGGGATATTCCCCGGATACCCTGAATCTCAAATGCACGGTTCACATTCAAGCTGTCGACGTCCGGCCGCATTTCGTCATGGATGAGCCAGACCATCCCCTCGCCATCGATCAGCGCCGCGGAATTTCACTGCTGCACGTACGCAGAATTGCTTCTCTCGTCAGGCACAAAAGCCAGTAGCTCCAGCACTCGCCTGACCTACCACGCCTTCCCATTGGGGCAAGGCGGCATTTTGCTTGTTCCGTTCGTGTCCGATACTGCGCTACAGGCGGTGATTCCAGAGGCGACCCTCTCAAGCACACGTTCATCGGCTGCGAGGCGCACCTGCGCGGTTGTCAAGCTTAGCAGCAAGAGCTTTCTTCCAGAGTCATAGAGCGAGAAGAGCACAACGCGGACGTTCTGACCCGGCAAACTCGATCGGCAGGTAATGGCCGGCTGGTCCAGCAGCTTGAATTGCGAGGAAATTTCAGGTTTGGCGCAGAGCTGGCCGGCCAACTCCATGGAGGACCGCGCCGGCGGGATGGCCCCATCAAAATGATCGACACGGCCTGAATTCGCGCGGTAGCGGAGCATGATATTAGGCGCAAATCGTGAAGTCACA
>DASVFK010000293.1:0-25729 GCA_036380095.1 Candidatus Angelobacter sp.
CCTCACAACTTCTGGTCCGCCGTAACCAGCGTCAAGCCGGGACTTTTGCCGTCGCTGCGTGGCGTTCTAAAAATGCGACTCTCACCCGCATATTGTGATCCCTGGCTAGGAAGATCGATTTATACGAACTTCTCATATCTCCCTAACATGTTTCTTAACCAGCCGTAAATCTAGATAGATTTCACAAGAGTTAATAAATCAATACTTGAGTAGTTAATCTCGTATGTGGTTCTATAGTGTCTGTTCGAGTGTTTTCTAATAGTGTGTTTCATTGAGCCCAAGTGACGGCCATCACCGAAGAAAGCGCTCTGGGTTTGATTCAATGAAGTTTCCTACCCTCGGCAACGGGATATCGACAATCGAAAGAGAGGTCTTGCCGAATGCGAAGATCACTTGAGACGCTAAGAAACTCATGGCAAGGACTGCAATTCTTGCTGGTCATCGGGCTGTCAACTTTCTTTGCAGGCTGTGGCGGTTCAAGCAATCCAGTGAATCCGCCGGTGGCAGGCGCACCCACGAATGTGGTAGTGCTCTTGACCAGCACCGCCAACGACAAACTCACGCAATTTGCACTGGCGATCACCAGTGTCAGTCTGCGCGACAGCGCCGGCAACACGGTTACGCTGTTCAATGATCCGTCGCGGAATGGAGTTTCAGGCTTGACTGAATTCATGCGCTTGAATGGGACGTCCCAGCCTCTGGTGACGGCAAGTGTGCCACAGGCAATCTATACATCAGCGACAGTCAAAGTCTCTTACTGCCATTTTGCCACGGTCACCGTAGTGGCTGGTGGGTTAGTCCAGTCTTTTGATGCGCAAGGCGTGTGCGGGCAAGGCACCGGGAATACAACCGTGAATCTTCCTTCTCCGATTACGATCAGCGGCCCAGCCATGGCCCTCTCTTTCAATCTGCAAGTAACCCAGTCCTACACACTGACAGCAACGAACCAGTACACGATATCGCCGGTATTCACGGTGACATCCGCGGCCATCTCCGCGAACCCCACCAACGACGGCAACGGCAAAATCAGCGGAATCAACGCCAGGATCACTTCCGTGGATGTTTCCGGCAACAGCTTTGTAGCCCAGACCGCGGACGGCATCTCGTTAACACTGAGCGCCAACAGCACTACGGTGTACCAGGGCCTGGCCGGCCTCTCCAATCTGGCCCAGGGGACGCTGGTGAACCTGGACAGCGCAATTCAGCCGACCGGCACACTGCTGGCTACTCGTGTTGAGGTGCAGAACCCAGGAGCGGTTACGTCCGACCTTATGCTACCGCTCACGCCGGCTTCCCCGGCGGGGACCACGGTTGCTCAGCCCTCTGATTGTTTTCCGGCGCCTGGCGCCGTTCCTGTCTGTCACGGTGCTTTTTTCACTTTTACCGGCACTGCTTTCCATGTGTCCGGGCAGTTCAGCAACCTGCAAGGTCTGCCTTTCACCCCAACCTTCAATAGCTCAAGCTCCGTACTGGGCCAGAGTTTTCTGGTTTCCTCGACCAGCTCGCAGCTCGTCCCGGGCGGCCTGTTGGCCACTGACATCACGCTTGAGCCGCAGACGATCAACGGAACGGTCACCGCGGTCGCAAACGCCGGCGGTTTCTCCATCTATACCGTAAGGCTCGCGCCCTATCAGGTGATTCCCACGACGCAGCAGTTGCCCGTGGTGGCGCCCTTCGCAGCGATCGCCAGCCCGTCCACGGTCCTGGTTTACGCCGACGCTAACACCCAGCTCCTGCAATCCGGACCTATTGCTCCCGGGAGTTTGCTGCGATTCAGAGGACTGGTCTTTAGCGACAACGGCACGTTGCGCATGGACTGCGCGAGAATTTTGGATGGTGTCACGCCGTAGACCGGGCTATTCAACAGCTAGTGCTAGACGCAAACCATTTCAGGAAGTTGTAGAGGATTTTATGGCGGTCATGTCATATACGCCGCCGTGCGTCATTCCCATTGCGGCGAGCCCCCTTGCTCAGAGCGCAAAAGCAGAACTCCGATCTCAGCACAAGATGGCCGACAAGCCCAGTGAGTAAAGGCAAAGTGGAGGGTTGTTCACGCGAATAGATCGACGACAAGCCCAATGCCCATCTTTTCCGCCTGACGGAGTACAACCGCGGCTGCGGCCACATCCTGAAGCGCGGCGCCGGTGCTGTCAAAAACTGTGATCTCTGAGCCGGAAATGCGGCCGGGTTTTATCCCGGCGACAACCTCGCCGAGTTCGGCATAGATGTCCTGGCGGTGCATGGCGCCGGCTGCGATAGCGTGGTGTGAGTCGCCGATGGTGGCGGCCTGCTCAGCGATGTCGGCTACGACCTTGCTCTTAGCCAGCAATGCGGGCTCAAGTTCCTGTTTGTCCTCGGCATCAGCTCCAACTGCGGCGACAAAAGTTCCCGCCCGCACATCGTTAGCGGAGAGGTAAGACTTCTTTGCCGGCGTACACGCCACAACCACGTCGCTCTGGAGCGTCGCCCGCGCCAGCTGTTCCTCCGCTTCGACCTCAATGCCCAGCTCCGATGCCGCCTGCCCGGCAAAAGCACGCGCCCGCACCGAATCAACGTCATAGGCAAAGGCCTTGCGGATGGGGCAGACGGATGCGATCGCTTGCAGTTGAGCCCGTGCCTGAGTGCCGCATCCGCAAATGGTGGCAGTGGCTGATTCCGGCCGCGCAAGTCGGCGCGCGGCCACCGCGGTGGCGGCTGCGGTGCGCAGAATCGTTATTTCCATCGAGTCCATCACGGCCAGCGGGTAACCGTTCCGGGAATCACTCACTACGATCACGCCCTGGATGGTTGGCAGGTTGAAGTCGTGCTGGTTCTGCGGGAAGTTAGCGTTCATCTTCGCCGCAAACAGGGCGGCATCCGGCGCGAACGCGGCCTTGATGTGGAACCCTCCTCCTTTCCCGTGCATGCCCAGGATGCCCGGGCGGCTCGCTACCCCGTTGCCGTGCTGGCGAAACGCTTCTTCCACGGCTGCGATGCACTGTTGCAAAGTCAGCAACTTGCGGACTTCAGATCGGGGAATAACTCTTGTGCCGCGCGGCGTCATACGCTTTGCACCGCAAATCCAATGATCCCTGCCGCGACGATCAGGACCGGCTCCGGCACTTTCCATTTCAGCAGGATCAGGAAGGTGAGCGCGGCGATCGCGGCCGTCCAGACATCGACGATTGACCTCCGCGCCAGCACGATGACCGCTCCGGCGATGGCTCCGGTGGCCGCCGCGGTTACGCCGGCAACAAAAGCTTTGAGTTCCGGCCGGGCTGAGATCCGTTGGAAGTGCGGTCCCAAAAGCAAGACGATCAGTAGAATCGGGACAAACACGCCGAGCGCAGCGGCTATAGCGCCACTTGCGCCGCCCACTACGTAGCCGATGAACGCCACCGTGATTACGACCGGTCCGGGAGTAATCATGGCCACCGCCACCGCATCCAGGAACTGCCGTTCCGTGAGCCAGTGGTGCTCCTGCACAACTCCTCCGTGCAAAAAGGGGACGATGGCCAGGCCGCTGCCGAAGACAAACAAGCTCGCTTTGGCGAAGAACCCCAGGATCGTTAGAAATTGGGAATCGCTCCCCAGGGCAGGCCAGACCACAAACAACGCCTGCGACTTGGGGAGCCACTTGCGCCAATCTCCTTTGATCGCCAGCGCGACCAAGCCGCCGCCCACAAACAGCCACACGATCTCGCGCTCAGTGACTGCGGTTGATATGAGAAGTGTGAGGAAAATCGCCCACAGCAACCGGTCTTTGCGAACTGCACTCTTCACCAGCTTGACCGCAGAGCGCGCGATGATGGCAATCACAGCCGCGCCAATGCCGTAAAAAGCCGATTGCATCCACAGACCGCCGTAACGCACATACGCGAAGGAGAGCGCCAGGACCATGACGAAGGAAGGCAGAATGAAGGCGCCGCCGATCAGGACTGCGCCGGTGTATCCGCCGCGCAGCAATCCCAGATACATGGCAAGTTGCGCTGCCAAAGGGCCGGGAGAGAGTTGTGCCAGGGCCAGTCCGTCAAGAAACTCCTGCTCTGAAAACCAATGGCGTTCTTCGACCAAATTGCGCTGCATATATCCGGCCAGGGCGATAGGGCCGCCGAAGCCAAACGTGCCCAGCTTGAGAAAGTAGAGCACCAGCGCCGTCATCGGCACAGACGTAGCCTGCTGAGTGGTTTCGCTAGCGATCGCCTGTTGGCTCATAGACCACCATTTTTGCGGCAGGTTTTCCGCCGGCTTGTTCCAGGGGAACGTAGATGCGGTGCGTCCGCTCATCCACGGCCATGCTGTGCGCCCGTTTCTCTGTGGGGAAATCGGCAATCTTTTCGAAATGGTTAGGATCGATTTCTTTGAATATGGAGATGGCTCCGCTGTAGCAGGCCACGTAAATGCGGTTCACGCCGGGATCGAATTTGATCACGTCGCCTCCCTCCGCCATGGGCAGAGTGGCAACCACGCGATGCTGGTCAAGATCGAAGACCGCCATCAGGTTGTTGTCTTCGCAGGCAAGGAACGCGCGGCGGTTTTTCACGTCCAGGGCCATGCCGTGGTTCCCCTTGCACGGCGCCACGGGATAGCGGGCCTTGACATCGTCCGTCTTGGGATCAATGACGGCGAAGTCGCTTTTGTCCTGGAGATTCAGGTAAACCAGCTTGGCCACGGGATCGTACTGCGGCATGCCGGTTTCACTGTCAAAGTGGAGCGTTTTGACGACCTGGTCTTTGGTCACGTCCACCACGGCTTCAGCCTTGCCCCGCTCAGCGGAGACATAGAGCTTCTTGAAGTCGGCGGCGTAGGCGCTGCCGTCGGGCTTGTCTTCCGTGGGCAGCCGGGCGATCACTTTCATGGTTTTCAGGTCCACCACGCCGATCTTGTTCTCGTGCCAGTCTGATGTGTAAGCCTTCTTAAGCTCCGGCACGTACTCAATTCCCTCCACGCCTGGCACCGGCGAGACGGTAGCGACGAGCTGGTGGGTCTTGAGATCGATCACGTACATGAGCCCGGCGCCCAGGTGCGCCGAGAGCAGGTAGTTGTCGTCGTAATCGATGGTGAGATAGTCGAAGCGTTTGCCCTTGGGGCCGGGAAGCTCGAAGCTGGCGACTTCCTTGAGCGCGGCCGCAGACGGTGCAGCCAGGTGCGCGGACTGGCGCTGCAGGGCCTGGCCGGCATCGTATAACAGATAGAGTGCGCCCGCGCAAAATGCCAGGGCAATAACTCCCAGTTTAAAGGCGTTCATAGATTGACCTCCCGCCAGCTCACTTGGCCTTGGCTGAATTTGTCTGGTCAAGCGCTGATCGCAACGTTCTGGCCAGCTTCAGGGCATCATCGTTGGCCCAGAAGTGCATGAAGAAAAGGCGTGGCTGTTCATCCAGCATGTGGCTGTGCAGGGCCGTCACGGCCACGCCGCCGGAGCGCAAGGCCTTGATGACCGGGTTGACTTCTGTGCCGATGAGAACAAAGTCGCCGGTGATGGCAGCCTTGCCGCCGCCGGTCGGTTGAAAGTTAAGGGCGGTGGCTAGGCCCATCGAGTTCGGAATGGGCATGCCGTCCTCAGTGATCTTTTCCGCCCTGGGGACAGCCACCTGGTATATGCCGTTATTGTTCTTGCCTGCATGGCCGAGAATGGTGTCGACCTGTTTGGCATCGAATCCAAGTTCCGGAGCGGCAGCCGCCGGCGCGGGTGAGGGTTGCGGGGTTTTGGTTGTAGATAGCGCTTCGTGGATTCCGCCGGCCAGTCTTGCGGCCTGGCCGCGTCCATGGATGTGCATGTACATCACCTGCGGCGACTCCTGCAGCAAGTGATTGTGCAGCGCCGTGATTTCGATTCCTGAGCCGATCAGCTTCTGCATCACCGCCGGCACTTCGTCTTCCGTGAGCACCAGGTCGCCCATTACCTCGGCTTCGCCATCCATCATGCGAAACGCAGCCCACGAGCCAAGGGCCAGACCGGCTTTGATTTGCAGCCCGTCAACTGTCACGCTCAGGTCCGAACGCGGCATGGCAAATTTGTGGGTCCCGTCAGGCTGGTCCTGGCCGGCCCGGCCCAGCACGTTGTCCACCGCTTTCCAGTCGACTGCGGGACTCGCTTTCGAGGTCGACTGCTGTGCCGCTGCCAGAGCCATGAGTGTGCCCGCAAGGAACGTAATCAAGAATGCTCGTTTCATATGCTTCTACTTCCTTTCTGTCGGTTCGATCTTGTCGGCGCCGGCAGCCCTTCATACAAGCCCTCGAACAGCTCCATGCCGCGATGAATCAGGTTGTCATCGGAGAGCTGCTGGTGCGCCCAGCCTTTCAGCACACGGTCGATTGCGGCCCCTTCCGGGCGGTCAAACTTCTCGTCATGCAAGTCGGCGTCGTGGACGATCTCGGCGATGTCCTTCAGCCTGGGGTCGCGCAACGAAAACTCCGCGCACAGGGTTTCAAACGTGCAGTGATCGCCGCGATGGCCGAAGCCCGCGTCGCCGTACATGTCGAAAGCGATAGCGTCCGGCTGTTCTTGAGCCTTGTTGCCGAAGGCGAACCTGGCCTTGGGATCGATGAATCGCTGAATCAGCCAGGCGGAAGCGCAGCGGTCAATTCCCGGCCGATGGCGGGTAATCCATGTGCGGCTGGAGTACTGGCGGCTTTTCATGCTCTTTCCTTTCTTTCCCGTGTGTCCTTCTTGCAGCGCTGCGATAGCGCCTTCCACTTTGCGCTTCAGCGGGCTATCAAAGAAATCGATGGCGCTGATTTCCAGCAGCTTCCGGCGAAGCGCGCTGAGCTGCTGTTCCGTCCGCTTCGCCTTCAGCTCGCGCAGCAACTTTTCATAATCCTGGTTGCGCTCCCGGGTAAAGAGGTGGACCAGGCGTTCGTCCGGCAGATCGTCGAACGATCGCACCTGCGCCACCGAGGCCTGCCCTTTATGTTTGCGAATCTCGGCGGAGAGCCATTCGAAGCGCTCCACATTGTCAGCGCTGTGGGGCAGCAGATAGCCGGAGGTGGGGAGCGCCAATGCGCCTGAACGTTTCAATTTGCGCCATATATCGACGCGCACGCTGCCGTTCTTGCTGGGCAGGCTGAAGACGAGCAACAGCCATTGGCATGTGGCAACCGGCGTGGGCATGAGTACAAGAGTATAATGTTACCACTGTAATGCCAAGTGTACAGTTGTAACACATGGCTTCGGCGGAAAGGGAGATTCGATATGCAGTCAACACCAATTCGAACGCTTAGCGCGGTCCTGACCGTGTGTCTGGCATTCACGATCTGCACAGCCGCGATCGCGGCTGCCCAGCAAAGCGGCAAAAAAGGCAGCAGCAAAACCGTGACCGGCTGCCTGCAAAAAAGTGATGAGGCCGATGAGTTCCGGCTCACGGCCACAGACGGCAAAATCTACGACCTTCGCAGCTCCACGGTGAAGCTCTCCGAGCATCTGGGCCACAAAGTCACTGTGACCGGCAGCTTCAAGCCGGAAAGCTACGGAAAAGACGAGGACAAGGAGAAGAAGGAAACCGGCGCCAAAGAAGCCGGCGACATTCAGGTGCAGAGCCTGAAAATGGTCAGTACTTCGTGCAAATGATCCTGGAATCGTCCTGAGTGTTTTCCGCGAAATGGCAAGAGGAGAAGAGCGGCTATGAAGAGACAGAGGCTTGTTATTCTTGCGGCCGGGCTGGTTGTAACGGCAACTCTTGTGGCCTGCAACGATAGCGATGATGATGAGCGGGAGAAAGAGAAGCCCGCAGCGCCAGCAGCCGCCGCCATCGCCGCCGAACGGCCGGCGCCGGCACAGGCGGCGGGCACGCAACTGGTCTATACGTTCGACAACGACGCGGCGGGCCAACTGCCAGCCAAGTTCCACTCCGCCCGAACCGGACAAGGTCCGGAGTCCAAATGGGCGGTGATGGCGGACGCGACCGCTCCTTCAAAGCCGAACGTGGCGGCACAGACTTCCACGGACAAGACCGACTACCGCTTTCCGCTCCTGATCAGCGACGAGGGAGCATTTCACGACCTGGATATCAGCGTGAAGTTCAAAGCGGTTTCCGGCAGTGTAGACCAGGCAGCCGGCTTGGTCTTCCGTTTGAAAGACGCGAACAATTACTACGTCGTGCGGGCCAACGCCCTGGAGGGCAACTACCGCCTCTACCATGTGGTCAACGGTCGCCGCGTGCAGTTCGCGGGCGCCAATTTCAAGGTCACTTCCGGAGTCTGGCATGAACTGCGGGTGGAGGCCACCGGCAACAGGTTCCTATGTTATTTTGACGGTGTGAAAAAAATCGAGGCCAGCGACGACACCTTCAAGGACGCAGGCAAGGTTGGCCTGTGGACCAAGGCGGATTCTGTTACCTACTTTGATGATCTGCGAGTCACCGCGAAGTGATGGGTGATGGAACCCGGCACCGGCGAGTCACCCAAGGATTGCTGCTGACAAATCGATGCGGCTTGCTGCGGGGCCTGCTTGGCGCGGCCCTGTTGTGCCTGGCGATCATTGCGCACGCGCAGCCGCTTGTGCCTCCCGCCGCTTCCGCCTCCCGAATCTCCGGCCCGATCAAGTTGGATGGCAAGCTCGACGATCCGGCCTGGCGGGAAGCGCAGAGCTTTAGGCTGACGCAGCAGTCACCGCACCCCGGCCAGGAGACGCCCTACGAAACTGAAGTTCGGGTGCTGGTGGCGAACGACGCCATCTACTTCGGCTTTGTCTGCCGTGACCCGAAACCTGCAGCCATCGCGGTGCACACCATGGTGCGTGATGGCGACCAGACGGGCGATGACACGGTGGCTATTGTCCTGGACACATTCGGCGACCACCGAACCGGCTACTATTTCCAGGTGAACGCCGGCGGCGCGCGCGTGGACGGCTTGATTGACAATCCCGAGAGCGCGTCGCTGGATTGGGACGGAATCTGGGAGGCGCGCACGGCGAGGAGCGCGAATGGCTGGTCTGCGGAGATCATGATTCCTTCGCGCACCCTGAGCTTTGCCCGCGGACGCAACCAATGGGGCCTGAATGTTGAACGTTTCATCCCGCGGAACGGGCGGGTCTGGCTGCGCTGGTCTTCCCCCACTCTGGATTCCTTTCTCTACGATCTGAGCCGGGCCGGCGTGCTCAGCGGAGTGGAAGGCCTGGAACAGGGACGAGGGATTGAGCTGACTCCCTACGCCACCGGCAAATCGACGCGTTTCTATGGCGTGAGTCCAAGGTCATGGCAGGCCAGCGAGGGCGGCGACGTGACGTGGAAGATCACGCCGCAACTCGTTTCGGTCTTTACCATCAACACTGATTTTGCCGAGACCGAAGTGGATACGCGGCAGATCAATCTGACGCGCTTTCCGCTGTTTTTTCCCGAGAAGCGTTCCTTCTTTCTTGAAGGCGCCAATCAGTACACATTTGGTCTGGGACTGGGACAGCAGTTCGTGCCCTTTTTCAGCCGCAACATCGGGCTCCTGGATGGAGTGCAGGTCCCGCTGGATGGAGGCGTCAAGCTGAATGGCCGGGCGGGCAAATGGAACCTGGCCTTTCTCGACGTGCAGACGCGGGATACAACGGTGCCGCTCCAGGTGGTTCAGGACCTTGGTCTGCCTTCCAACGTGGTGCCGGGAACCAACCTGCTGGCCAGCCGCGTTTCTTACGACTTCAATGACAATCTCCGGATAGGAACGATCGTGACCAACGGCGATCCGGAAGCCTTGCGGCAGAACACCCTGACGGGCATGGACGCGGTATGGCGAACATCAAAGTTCCGGGGGAACAAGAATCTTCTCCTGGGTGCCTGGACTGCCGGCACGCAGGGCGACGTGCCTCCGGGGAGCCGGATGGGATGGGGCTATAAAGTTGATTATCCCAACGATCTCCTGGACTGCCAGATGAACATGAACCAGTACGGCGACGGGTTTGCGCCGATGCTTGGCTTCCTTCCCCGGCCGGGCACGCGCCAGACCGATGTTGGTTGCGCTTACCAGCCGCGGCCCTCCAAGGACGGCCCGTTCCGGTGGGTGCGCCAGGAATTCTTTGAGAATGAATACACGCGCGTCACCGACTCGCGCGGGATTCTGGAATCGTGGGAATATTTTATGGCGCCGGTCAATGTGCGCCTGGAATCCGGTGATCGCTTCGAGTTCAACTGGAACCCGCATGGAGAGACGCTGCTCGCCCCGTTTGAAGTCGCCCCGGGAGTGATCATTCCGGCGGGCGATTACACGTTCACGCGCTGGCGGGTGGAGGCGCAAAGCAGCAGCCATCGTCCCCTGCAGTTCGGCAACACCACGTGGTTCGGCCAGTTTTACAACGGCCACCTGACGCAGCAGGAAAATTACGTGAAGTGGACGTCACCGCGCGGGAGACTTCAGCTCGAACTGGAAGCCCAGAATGACTTTGCCCACACGCCGCAGGGTAACTTTGTGCAGCGCCTCTGGCTGGTAGAGGGCGCTTATGCGTGGAATGCGAACCTGATTCTGACCAGCTTTATTCAATACGACACGGAATCGCAGAACGTGGGAACCAATAGCCGCCTGCGCTGGACGATCAAACCGGGCAACGATCTGTTCATCGTTTGGAACCACGGATGGCAACGGCTCTTGACCCGGCCCGACCTTAGCCTGATCCCCCAGACGGACCTGATTGCGGTGAAGCTGCGGTGGACGTTTAGGTTGTGAGCGCGGCATGATACGAAGCAGTTAGCGAGTTTTCGCCGGCACAACCAGATTGTTCTGAACCGAAAAGACTCCAAACACACCATTGGCACGCAAACCGGCCATGTCTTTGTCGGCCTGGCGGTCGACAACGCCTTCCAGTGTGACGTGTCCTCGATCCACGATGATGTGAATCGGACGATTCGAGCCTACGCCATAGTGCTGCAACGGGGCAAAACCATAGATGGCCCGGAACAGGTCGCGGCGCAGGCGGTCGTCAAAGGAAGACAGCGGCAGGACTTGAATGCGGTTCTCCACTCTTTCCACGCCTTCAATCTTCTTCACCACGCGCTCGGCGTCGCTTTTGAGCATAGGACGGGTGACCTGGCCCAGCAGCATCACGTCATAGCCATTCAGCTTGAAGGCGATGTTGTCGAAGACGCCGAAGTCAGCAAGCATCAGGAGCTTGTGGCGTACCTCGCGCGTGATGCGCGCCTGAGCCTTGGGAGAATAGGTCTTGGCGCTTCCCGCGGACAGGGTCGCAGGCGCCAGTAAGGCGCATAGATAAACAAACACACTAAGCGCTTTGCGCACGGAGCAGAACTCCTCCTGCTCCTGAATTCTCCGCGCGGGAGGGAAGAAACGCAAGAGCCAGCGAAGGCCGAAGTTCAACGGCTCAGGTTTGCCGGGATTCATTTGACCTTTCCTCAGATCCATGCCATAGTAAGTCTTTTGGATACAGTGGCTTAGAGGCATAAGTGCTTGTGGCGGCGTCTCTTGGGATCGCTCGGGAATGGCATCCCGGGGGTGAACGGGTTGACTTGTGCTTGCGCGAACCAATTGGTAGGCCGTCATCGCGCCATCGCCTTGATCAGAAAAGCTAAGATACTTAAGAATGAGTAACGAGAATCCCAATCTGAAAGCTGCTGCTCCCGCAGCGCCGGCCGAAACGACGGGCGCGCCTGCGCCTGCACCCTCCAACTTCATCCGCGAAATCATCGTCGGCGATCTCAAGACCAACAAGTACCAGGGCCGGGTGTGGACCAGGTTCCCTCCGGAGCCGAACGGCTACCTGCACATCGGCCACGCAAAAGCGATCTGCCTGGACTTTGGGCTGGCGGACGAGTTCGGCGGCGGGACTAACCTGCGCTTTGACGACACCAACCCGGAGAAGGAAGAGACCGAGTACGTGGAATCCATCATGCGCGACGTGCGCTGGCTCGGGTTCGAGTGGGAGGGCCTGTACTATGCCTCCGACTACTTCCAGCAACTCTATGACTGGGCGGTGCAGCTCATCAAGGCCGGCAAGGCCTATGTGTGCGACCTGAACGCCGAGGAAGTCCGCAAGTATCGCGGCACGCTGAAGGAGCCGGGCAAGGACAGTCCGTACCGCAATCGCGCGGTGGAAGAAAATCTTGATCTGTTTGAGCGCATGAAGGCGGGCGAGTTTCCCGATGGCTCGCGGACGCTGCGGGCCAAGATCGATATGGCCTCTCCCAACCTGAACATGCGCGACCCGGTGATGTACCGCATTGTCCACGCGGAGCACCATCGCACCGGCAACAAATGGTGCATCTACCCGATGTACGACTACGCGCACGGGCAGTCGGATTCCATCGAAAAGATTACGCACTCCATGTGCACGCTGGAGTTTGAAGACCACCGGCCGCTTTACAACTGGTTCATCCAGTCGCTGGGGATCTTTCCTTCACAGCAGATGGAATTTGACCGGCTGAACCTGACCTACACGCTGCTGAGCAAGCGCAAGCTGCTGCAGTTGGTGCGTGAGGGCCACGTGCGCGGCTGGGACGATCCGCGCATGCCCACGATTTCCGGCATTCGCCGCCGCGGCTATACGCCGGAGGCGATTCGGACCTTTGTGGCCAACGTCGGCGTGACCAAAACCAACGGCACGATTGAGCTGGCCATGCTGGAACATTTCGTTCGCGACGACCTCAATCGGCATGCGCGGCGCGTGATGGCCGTGCTCCGGCCTTTGAAAGTCGTGATTGACAATTATCCCGAAGGCCAGACGGAAGAGATGGAAGCTGTAAACAATCCGGAAGACGCGAGCGCCGGAACCCGCAAAGTGCCCTTCAGCCGCGAACTGTACATCGAACAAGATGACTTCCGCGAAGAGCCGCCCAAGGGTTATTACCGCTTGTCGCCGGGCAAAGAGGTACGGCTGCGGTATGGCTACTTCATCACCGCGACCAACATAGTCAAGAACGCGCAAGGCGAGATCATGGAGGTGCACTGCACATATGATCCGGCGACGCGCGGCGGCAACGCGCCCGACGGCCGCAAAGTGAAGTCGACCATCCACTGGGTCTCGGCGGCGCACGCCATCAATGCCGAGGTCCGGCTCTACGACAACCTCTTCTCCAATCCCGATCCTGGTGATCTCCCCGACGACCAGGACTTTACCGCGAACCTAAACCCGAATTCGCTGGAAGTGGTTAAACAGGCAAAGCTGGAACCTTCATTGAAGGACGCGAAGGCCGGCGATCGCTACCAGTTCGAGCGCTTGGGCTACTTCTGCGCGGACGTCGACTCGAAGCCGGGCGCGCCGGTGTTCAACCGGACCGTCGCTCTGAAAGATACGTGGGCCAAGGTGGAGAAAAAGCAGTCCGCCGCGGGCACTCAGCCACCAGCCAAGGCAAAACCGTGACCATGCGCTTGATCGGGGCAGGAATCCGCGTGACGCGGGAAGAGCAACCAAGGCTCTTCGATACTCCGCCCATCATGAAGGCGTTGAGGGTTCTGCCGCCTTTGCACTCCTCTTTTGACGGCGCCAATAGAGATAGAAAGGCACGCCTAGCAACACAATAAAGGTTCCCCAGCCTGCCTCACGGGGCCGTTGGAACAGCGCGTTGATGAACCACAGCCCGCCCAGAAGCACGTAAATCGCGGGCAGCCACGGATATCCAGTGCAGCGATACGGCCGTTCCGCGTCCGGCATTTTGCGCCGCAGGACGAACAGCCCGGCGGTCGTCATCACGTAGCTCAGCACCATCATGAACATCACATAGGTAAACAGCTGGTCATACTGTCCGCTCAGCGCCAGCCCACCCGCCCAGGCAGACTGCAACACCAGGCTCATCACCGGTGTGCGCCAGCGCGGATGCACCCGCGCCAGCGCGCGAAAGAAGACTCCGTCTTCCGCCATGGCGTAGTACACGCGCGCGCCGGTCATGATGCAACTGGCCATGGCGCCAAAACAGGAGAGCGCGATCATCAGCGCCAGCCAGTTTGCCGCTCGGGAAGAGAACATGGAAACCGCCGCCGCCTGCGCCACCGCGGTTTCCTGCGCGATCCCGGTGAGCGGCAGCGCGTACACGTAGACTGCGTTGATGGAAAGATAAATCGCGCCCACCAGCAGCAGTCCAAGAATCAACGAGCGCGGAAGATTGCGTTTGGGATCTATGACTTCACCGGCCACCCATGTGATGTACACCCAGCCGTCATAAGCCCAGAAGACCGCGATGAGCGCCACGCCAATCCCCGCCAGCATCCCGGGCGAGCCCGCCGCGGCGGGGATCGACGTTGAGTAGTGGGCCCACGATCCTTTGCCCAGCGCCAGCCCCAGCACCACAAACGCTGCGATGGCGGCAAACTTGGCCCAGGTAGCGATGTTCTGCAAAATCGCCCCCTGGCGCACGCCAAAGATGTTGATCAACGTTTGCACCGCAATCGCGCTCAGCGCCACCAGGTGCCCGCGCGTCAGCGTGAAGGAAAGAGCATGGTCGCCCAAAGCCAGCAACGTGTGGCCGCTGATCGCAAACCTGTGGCCGTGCAGGACGACCGGCCCCAACGTCCCCACCGCATGACTGGTTTCGAGTGCCGGGAACACGCTGCCTAGATAGAGCGCGAAGCCGACGCCCAGCGCGGCAATCGTCCCGCCATTGCTCACGGTAAAGATCATCCAGCCATAAAGAAAGGCCACAAAATCGCCATAAGCCTCGCGCAAATACACGTATTGCCCACCGGAGTCGGGAAACATGGCGCCCATCTCGGCAAAGGCAAAACACGCCGGAATGGTGATGAGTAGACCCAGGGCCCATACGGCAAGAAACAACAGCGGCGTGCGCGTGTTGAGCGATACTTCCTGCGCGGTGAGAAAAATGCCGGAGCCGATGATCCCGCCCGCCAGAAGCAGGATGGAATCCTGGAGCGTCAGTTTGCGGACGAGTTTAGGCGGTTGGGTCAATAGGGGCCGGTGAGCGCGCTTTGGCGGCTCTAGATAATAAGCTGGTTCCGCGGGCATGAGTCAAGGGGAGAGAAAGAAATTTGCAGCGGTGCCTCATAGAGGCGAGATTCGAGCGCAGAAAAATGGCCTCCGGGTATTTCGGAGGCCGGCGAATTCTTGTGTGTAATGGGCCTGGACTAAGGTTTGGTGACGATCACGCCACCAAGCTTGCACTCCATAACTGAGGTTACCGGGACAAAACGAGCTCTTGAAATCCTGTTGTCCAGGACCGCCGGAACGAGTCTCGCCTCACTAGCGTTTCTCGTCATCGGAGCGTGAGGATGCAAGAACTCTTCCGGCAAGCCTTCCACGGTTCCGCTCTGGGTCTCTTCCCCAGAATCAAAGAATTGCATCTGCAGGCCGGGAAAGAAGCTCGTCATTTCCCTGAATGCGGCCCGAGCATGCTGGCCGGTGGGATCAAGGCCTTGGCCAGGCAGCTCCCCTGTGATCACGAGATTGGTGAATCGGCCCTGGATCATCCGGTTTCTGGCGCTCCATCCCGGATTGGGCGCCAGCGCCAGGTTCTCCGTGCCGCTCACGTCGTAGACAAAGGCGTAGCTCGTCGGCATCACCGCGGTACGCCGGTTGCCAAAACCGTCGATGATGTCCGCCTCGCGGGCGGAGAGCGCCACAACGCGATTCGGCGCCGGCAACAGGAACGTTTGAAACGCCTGCTTCTGTGTGTCCAGGGTGAGGTGTAATTGACTGGCTGAAAGACGAAACGCGTCCGCGCCTCGCGGCAACTCGTAATGAATCTGCGCTGCGTTGCCCGCGCCGCTTGCGCCTCTCAGGGAAAATGCACCCGAAGCCGCGGCAGCATGGTCAATCGTGTACTGGTGGCCTTCAATAGCGGGCACCAGCACCCGCACTTGAGGGTTTTCCATCAGAAAGATCATCGGCCCGGCAAAAATCACGTTAAGGGTTTTGGCTGACATCGCGGTGTCGGTTGGACTCTTCATCAAAACCGAACAGCCCTCGGTCGCCAGCACAGGCACAGATACCGCCATTGCTTTCAATAAATCGCGACGGTTCATTGCTTAAGTCCTTTCTAACCTTCTCCTAGTTAGAGTAACCTGGACTAGGTCAGGTGATCGTAAGCATCGGTGATCGGTTTTGCAAGTATAGTTTCTAGATTAATCCGCTGGCGGGGAATTGGACGGGCTTGCGGATAGTTTACCCGGATAAAACAAAGCGGTGAGCCGAATGACCCACCGCAAGCAATTCGGGTGGTACTAAGGCATGAGGCCTATTAAACCGCCTGCCCTGCAGTCGTCGAACGAAGCGACTTGGCGAAAATACGGCGCGGGTCCCGGGTATTGATAGGCTGCCGGTGTCAAAGTTGGCGACGCAGATGCGCCGCTCGCAGTAGCGCACGGCACGACGTCGACGGCCTGCAGTTTTTCGCGCTCGCGTTCCGGCGCGTTAGGGAACGATGGCAGGAGCCTGTTGTTAAAAAAGTTGAGCGCATGCATTTTTGCGACCGGAATAGAGAACCCGTCGGGCGACAAGCCCACGCCCAGAAAAAATGCGGCTTCCGACGACTCGGCGCATTGCTTAAACTCCGCCTCCAGGTGCGGCAAAGGCATGTCTTTTGGGCCCTTGGCACGGACCGCCTTCATCTCTTCTGAGTGCATCGAAAGCATGTCCTGGCAAGTAATCGGCGGGTCGTCTGACTTCAATTGCGGGGAATGCAGCCTGATTTTGACGATGTTTTCAAAGTTGCGCACCCTGTATTCCAGAATATGGTCGAGTGGCATCATTCCCAACTTGCCGTTAACAAACGCTACGGGAACAGTTGCGCGGGGCACAAACGTGATGACCTCTGGCGCCGGCAAATCCAGGCTGACGAAATACTCTGTTGGTCTCGGCTCCCATGCGCCAGTATGAATTTGAAAATCACCGAAGCCGGCGTCGATACGTGGGCGCTTGCCGCTCAGTTCCAGATGGTCGTCCCCAAGGGTGAAC
Organism: Candidatus Angelobacter sp.; assembly: GCA_036380095.1. Taxonomy (GTDB): domain Bacteria; phylum Acidobacteriota; class Terriglobia; order Terriglobales; family Acidobacteriaceae; genus Angelobacter. The sequence goes on from DASVFK010000293.1 coordinate 16,814, forward strand.
TCAAACCGCTTCCGGTGGTCAGCGTCGCTTTCACTCACTAGCTTTTGGGGGTGCGGGTAACGGAATTCGTGCTTGCCATCGTCGTCGAATGGGACAAACGCTTTGATCCTGAACTGGTTCTTTGTATTCAGCACCACAGCGAAAGGACCGTGTAGATATACCTTAAGCGTGCCAAGTTTTGTGTTGCCCGGGTGGGGTTGAGTATTGTCCTTATGCCGGCAGCCCAAAGCGGTTGCAACGGGCAGGGCAAGCATGCCTTGCAAAAGTTTGCGCCTTTCCATGGTTCCTCTCCTGGGACGTGAAAGCCTCTGCAAACAAGAACGACAAAATTTACAGCTTACCTAAGATACAGGAGACTTTTGTTGGCTGGCCAGCTAGTTGCTCCTTCCGGTGAGAGTGAATCCCGCCCAGTCGGAAGCGTTCAGTGATCGCATTTCCCTTCGCGCATCACGCATGGCGAAGGGGGCTGACTCTGAAGCCAAATGCGCATAGAAGTTTTGCACGAACTGGGCCGTACTCCGGGATTCAACATTCCACCGGCTGCTGACGATCGTCGGTACGCCACTTGCCAGGAATGCTCGCACTAGGCTACCAGAATCCAGAAGGCCCTTTTCTGACGAGCCGCTCGAACAAGCAGCGAGCACCACGATTTTCATATTCGACAGCAGTTTCGGATCAAGCTCGCGCGCCGCCAGAAGAGAATCGGGCCCCAACTTAAGGCCTGCTCCGGTCCCGTTGGGGACAGCGTGCCCAAAAAAACTCAGGCCCGCTGTCTTTTGCAGTTCTGAGCGGAAGGCTGCGACGCTTACCGGAGCTCGGAACAACTTGAGCTGGGCCTCGATGTTACTAGCGGCACTGGTCGCGATTTCGTGGCCTGGAAGATTATCGCTCAATGTTGAACCATCGAAAACAAGGAGTTGGTCGTCTGGTTGCAGAGAAGACGAGAGCCGCAACTTTTTCTCTACCAAGAGACCCGGCGAATCGATAAAAGCGTAGTCTTCGCCAAAGTATCTCCGATCTGAATTTCTCAAGGCTTCGAGCGGTAAGGCTGCCATCGACTCGTCGATCTCGATCGCGATTATTTCAGTAACAGAAAAGAGGCTCACCACAGGTTCTAGAAGCAGGCGATAAAGCTCTTCCGACTGCACATTTGCTTTGCTCAACAATCCGCTGTCCACAGCGGAGCAGTTTTTGACAAACTCCCGAACACGTTTTGCCAATTCAAATCTTGCAAGTGGGATCGATCTGCTCTCGACATGTCGACCACGAATGGTCCAGATTTGCAATTTCTCTTCAAGACTCGCGTACACTATCCGGTTCTGCTTGGAAACCGCCAGCACTTCTCTTAGGTCTTGGGCGGAACTCTGAACTAAGTTGCTCACTTCCGGCAGATTTGTGCTTTGAAAAGTCCTGCTTTTGGTCCATTCCCACACGGCCAGCGCTCTCTCGTCGTCCTTCCTTGCCAAGAGCGCCTCGACTACACCACGAAAGATCTCGTCGGTAGTCTGCATCCAGTAAAGCCTGGCTTCGCCCTCTTTCAAGGCATGAAAGGCTTCATTCGTAATTCTGACTGCCTTTTCATAAGCCGACAGCGCGTTGTCTGGCTGATTCAGTTGCAACTCGGCTCTGGCCAGAGTTCGGTAGAAATCCAGGCGCAGAAAAATGTCCTTGGCGGAAATTGCGTCTGCGACTTGGTTGAGCTCCAAAAGGGCCTTTCCGCCTTGCTTTCTGCGGAGCTCGAATGCCGCCAACTCGATTCTCGCGGCAGTCCCATATAGGCGGGCAGTTCCGTCGTCCCCTCGGTTTCTTGCGAGCAGCTGCCGCGCGGCGTCCGCTTCTTTGTCCGCACCGTCAGAATCGCCTTGCTCAAGCAGCAGATTGGCGAGCCGGAGCTGAAGCAGCACCCGAAGCGCGTCATTCTGAGGTACGCCTGCTTGGAGCACGATTATGGATTGCCTGAGCAAGGCCTCGGCCGCATTCACAGCCCTGATGTCCGCGGCGCATTGCCGCATCACAGAATAGAATTGCAGGAGCCTTTCTCCTGAGTAGCTGCCTGCCCAATAGTCTTCTAAACCGCTGATGGACTGCTTCCAGGCATCCACAATTTTGCCGCGCATCCGTAGCATGCTTGCATCCAGGCCGATGACCCGTAGCCTTAGTTCGGGGAAATCAAAATGAGCGAGTGCCGCAATCCTCCGGCTCTCTTTGAGATTCGAATCCACCAAGTCAAAATCTGATGACAAGTTTGCACATATCGCTCTTTCCAGCGCTAGCTGACCTTGAAGCCAACGGTATTTTGTATTTCTAAGGGACTTCGAGAGCAAGTCAGCACGAGCCAGACAGTTCGTCCCATCGCGGATGCGCTGGAGCGCATACACCTCCTGAAATTCCGCCATCAACTCGCCCGGGCGATTCCCATTCTGAGCAAAGGTATTGGCAGCACGGCGAGACTGCTCAAGGGAAAGGAAGTGCAGATCATTTTGGTCCGCAACGTAGGCATCGCTCAGAGACTGCGCTGAAGTAATTTGAGCGGGACCGGTCGCGTCGAGGAAGTCCTTCCACCAGGGGTCAGAATGCCGCTGCTCCATGACCCTGGCAAGGAGAGCAAGAGCCTGAGCGTAATCGCTCTGCGGCTTATCGATGGCTTTAGGCAGCCACTCACCAAAAGCAAATTCCTGGAATTGTTCTATGTCGTCCAGGACCTTCGCATCAGCGCTATGTCGCAAAAAAAAACCAGGCTGCCTGAAGTCTGATGCCTTTGGCGCTGGGAGTTTTTCTTTCGCCTTTGTCAGGTGGTCTTGCGCTTCCTTCACCCACGGGCTCGACGAACGGTCTTCCGCGAGATATTTTTCCCAATTCGCCGCGGCGAGGTCCCATGCCTGGATCTTTTCGTAAGCAATCGCCAAGTCAAACAAAGCTACAGCGCGTTGCTCTGGCTTAAGTTTAGGGTGCTTGAGAACCCTTTCCAGGAGATCAATTGTTCTGGCAAGATTGAGACCGTCACCCGTTTCAGCACGCTCGAAGTAGCTTACGGCCAGGTCGATATCCAAGCTTGGGTCGTTGAGCCCGGAGGATTGAGCTTCCTCAAATGCTTCCTGGGCCGACTTTGCTGCACTCGGATCACTTAGCAGCACGAGGCGACCCTTGATCTGAAACCATCGTGGATCCAGTTTTTTTCCGGATTTGAGCTTTTTCGCCAATTCAGTCTTGGCCTGCAGCAGCACCGGACGATTCAGATCGATACCATCATTGTCGCCCAGAGTTTTTGACCAAGGCTTGTAGTCGCCATAATCAACCGAGGTCAGGCGCATTGGTGTCGGCGGCTTTTCCGCATACGCTGCCGCCACCAGCTTTTCTTCGCGACGAAGCTCCCACGCATCCATCATCGCCGGCCCCCAGACAATGGAAGCAATCGCGGCCATCGCAGCTGCGGTTGCCCCAGCCGTGACCCGCCCCCCCGTCGTCGCCACCCAGGCGCGAGTCTTCTCCCACAGTGTCGGTGCCGGATCGCGTTTGCGTATTGCGATGCTGCGCGCAATTTCCCGCGCCAGTTTCTGCTGAGCTTTGGCTGTGGCGCTCGGCGTCTTCTCCACCATCGCCGCAATTTCCGGCGAGAGCTCTTCAGAAAACGCTTCCCGGTAGCTTTTGAGCAGCGGACCACAATGGTCACATTGGGCGACGTGCTGCAAAGTGCGGCGGGCGATATGAGCGGGCGCCACTTCAGCGGCCACTTCTCGTACAGTCTCTTCGGCTGGACAGTCGGGGTATGGTTCTTGTCTCATACCAACAGTCTCCAGGTGCTTGAGTTGAGCGCCCTGCCATTGCAACAACCGCTCCAGGCAGTCTTGGCACTCAGAGAGGTGCGCCTCCGTCAGTGGCGGAGAATCTCCGGGACCGGTATTCCCACATTGCCGGATTTCTTCATCACTCAAATGTCCCGAGTTCTGGCTCACCTTTTGCGCGCCCCCTTACTTTGAGCAAACGTAATATCGCCGCCTGTCCCTAGCTCTCCACTCCATACCATTGATTTCAAAGGCAATGTTGCCTGGCGATGCGGGCCAACCGGGCCACTGTGTTCTCCACCGCCTTGAGTCCCAGCTCATACACACGGGCAAGGTCAGACGCCGTTACCCGGTGGCTGAAGAACAGCAGGAACATTGTAATGTCACGCGTGCGGTGGGTTTCGTCCTGAATCTTTGCTTCAATGCACCGGGACAGTTTTTCCAGAAAGACCCTGTTGTGGATCCTTCTTTCAATATCGTCCGGAGTAGGCAAATCGAAGACCAGCTCCAGCGGTTCCTCTTTGTCGATATCGCGTTTCTGCGATTTCACGGTCCGCACGTGGTCCTTGGCCACGGAAGAAGCTGTGATCCTGAGTATGCCGCGAAGCGCGCCGTCATGCAGCCATTCAAGCTCGCGCAACACCCTGCACTCGCTGTTGCAGATTCGCTTCCAAGTCTCCTGCACCAGATCTTCGATCGTCTCGGGGCTGCGCAGCCGTACAGGCAGGGTCTTGGCCGCCACGCCGGCCACCAGGCGGTGGAACCTGCGCAGGAATTCCGCCCAGGCATCCTGGTTACCTTGCAGGCATAGCTCCACCAATTCTCGGTCTGGGGTATCGGGCCAGCTCATCTTCATCCACTTGGCGTGGCGAGAATTTTAATACCAACAAAGGCTCCGCAAGTATCTTTTGTGGTGTTTATTGAGGCGTCAGGAGCGCTCGCAATGCGGTCTGTTAGAGGAGTCTAAGGCTGAGTCCCTGTGTTTCTTGGCACTCTGCAAATCAGCTCTTTCATTCGTTCGCGTTCGAATCTGTTGCCCTTTGTAAGGCCAACCCAGGAATACTGTTTCAGATCAGCCTGCTGAATGAAGCAATGTCGTGCGAGATGAAAACCCGCCAGCAGGCCAAGAGGGACGCCTGCTCTGAGATTTCAGCCCTTGGTGGGCGCCTTGACCTTCCGCTCTTCCAGCGGCTTGGCGTTGTACTCCGCCGACTTGCCCCTGGGTACGCTCAGGGTCTTCCATTCCGCGCTGCGCAGATGCTTGCCCAGGAAAACGATCTGCCCCACGTGGTAGACGATGTGGGCCAGGCTGCGATTGATGGCCTGCATTACCGTGTGCGCTTCCTGCCGGATATACACCGTGCGGGTCAGGTCCTCCGGTTTGAGGCCCTGGATGGTCTCAAACACGCGGGCAAAACTCTCTTCCCAGCGGCGCATGAGCTCGGCGCGCGTGTCGGCGGGGGCGATGATGAATTCCTGGTCGCGATTGCGGTCCGGTTTTTCGCCGTCGCTGGTCAGAAAGTCCGTCCAGCGCGAGCGCAGGTTGCCGGAAATGTGCTTCACCACCAGGGCCACGCTGTTCGATTCCGGATCGGGCAGGTGGAAGAAGTCCTGGTCGCTGAGCTGGACCAGGGCGCCTTCTGCCATCCGTTTATAGCCTCGAAATGCGCGGAAGGTCTCATCCAGGTAAGCCGCGGCAATGGTATGGTTGTCCGTCATGGCGGCTAGTTTACCGCTTGCAGCAGGCGCTACGAAAGCGGGCCTGCCGGCCCAACAAAATCTTGCACCCGTTTTTCCAGGGGCTGCGTATTAGAGAGTGAGCAGGCAGTTTGGATGATCAACGCCAACTTCGGCTGCAGTCAGCGCTGGCGCGGTGCGCCCAGGGCGAAACTGCCGCCTTTGCCGAGATCGTCCAGGCCCACCAGGCCATGGTGTTCAGCATCGCTTTGCATTACCTGCAGGACCGCGGGCTGGCGGAAGACCTGGCGCAAGAGGTCTTTCTGGAGTTGTACCAGCGGACCGCGGGCATCGCGTCGGCTGACCACCTGACCTACTGGCTGCGGCGGGTCACGGTGAACCGCTGCATCGACCAGGGGCGAAGGAAAAAGCATCGCCGGGAAACTGCGCTGGAAGATTCGCCCGAGCCGGCCACGACCGATGGCGCGACCGATCCGCTGCTCTCTGGCCGTCTCAGGGAGAGCCTGGCAGCCCTGCCGGAAAGGCATCGCATGATGGTGGTGTTGCGCTACCAGGAAGGCCTGGGGCCGGCGGAGATTGCCGGACTGCTGGAAATGCCGGTGAACACCGTGAAGAGCACGCTCCACCGAACGCTGGAGGAGCTACGCAGGAAGCTGACGCGAAAGCTGGGAGAGGTCCGTTATGCAATTTTCTGAGGACGATCTGCGCACAGCGCTGAAACCGAAAGACCCCGGGCCGGGATTCACGCAGCGCGTGATGGCGCGGGTGGGGCAGCAGGAGAAAAGCGCTCCGGCCAGAAAACCTCGTCGCGCATGGTTCGCGTGGCTGCAACCGCTTCGGCTGCATCCAGCCATGGCGGCCGTGGTGGCTGTGCTCATCCTGGCGGTCGGAAGTTTGATCGGATACCGCCAGCACCAGGAACGGGAAAGGCAGCAAGCCATGCTGGCGGAGCAGAAAGCTGTGGAGGCGCTCAGAATCACCAACGCCAAACTCAATCACGTATTCCGGCGCGTAAGGCAGTCTGAGGCAAGCGAACCCAAGATCCGGAAAGAGGTTTTATGACATTGAGCTACGTTAAGAACTTTTTACGCTGCGTTGCCGTCGCAATTATGCTGGCCGGCCTGGCGCTCCCCGCCTTGGCGCAGAACGCAAAGCTGGAACTCAAGAACCTGGAAAAGCTCAGCAGCAAAGCGTCTGAGGTGAATGACATCACGCTGGATGGAGCCCTGCTGGATTTGGCGAGGAAATTCATGGCTGCTTCGCATGATCCTGACGCCGCGCAGGTAGGTGAGGTCCTCAAGGACCTGAAAGGGATTTACGTCAAGAACTTCGAGTTTGACGGACCCAACCAGTACTCCCAGGCCGATGTGGACGCCATCCGAGCGCAACTCGCCGCGCCTGGCTGGCAGCGCATTGTTGAAAGCCGCAGCCTGAAGTCTAAAGAGCACGACGAAATCTACATCATGAAAGAAAAAGACGTCATCACCGGCCTGGCGATCCTGGTGGCTGAGCCCACGGAGTTGACTGTCGTCAACATCGTGGGGCCCATCGACATCAACAAACTGGCCACGCTGGAGGGCCACTACGGCATTCCCGGCGAGAATAGCCATCACACCAGGAAGAAGGACAAGACCGATTCCGGCAAACCGCAACTGCAAAAGAAAGAGGCCGCCAATGATGACGACGACGAGAACTAAGCTCAACACGTTTGCCGTTCTGTTTTTCACCGGCTGCATGGCGCTCTCCCTGGGGAGCGAGACGGCTTATGCTGACGACTTCGGCAAGATCGTCCGCCATATTGAGGTCAACTATCACGTCCATCGCAACTATCGCTTCATCATGGGCTTTGCCGGAATGGTAGTGAAGTTCTGGCACGTGGGCGGGGTCAAGAGCTTTAAAGGCGCGATCTTTGAAAACCAATACTTTGACGCCACCAATGCCGATACGCGACTGGATGAAATCGTGCAGTCCGCGGGCGAACACGGCTGGCAGCCCCTGGTGAAAAGCTATTCCCGGCGCAGCGGCGAGCACGCCTTTATCTATGCCAAAGATGAAGGCAAAGACGTGAAACTCCTGATCGTAAGCGTGGGAGCGAATGAAGCCGCCGTCATCCAGGTGAAGCTCGATCCTGACAAGATGGCCAAATTCATGGACGAAAACATGCACGAGCACCGCCAGGGAAATGCGATGGCGATGACGTTCCAGTAGAGAAAACCCTTCAGCCGCGAATCAACGCGAAGACGGCGAATTGCAGGAAAGGCAGTAATCTGTAGAAACATGAAGTGTCACCTGAACCAACCAACCTTGGTTTTCTGATTCGTGTTCATTCGCGTGAATTCGCGGCTGATGTTTTTGTGCGTACCGCATCAGTCAACGCAATCGCCAAATCTTCCAGCTGCCGATGTCCCGTCAAATAGCTGATCACCATCATGCGAATCACGGAACGGCCGTTGACCACGGTATCTGAAATCCAGCGGCGGCCATCGCGAGTGACCTCCTGCACTACGGCCTGGTTCGCGGCGCGAATCTGTTCTTCACCCGCGCCCGGCAGCTTCACCCGCAGGTTGACGATGGGCAGCACCTGCGGCGCAGCCAGCTCAAAATGCGGAGAGTTTCGCACCCACTCGGCGAAGAATGCAGCCAGCTTGAGCTGGCGGTCGATCAGCTCTTCATAAGCCTGGCGGCCGTGCACGCGCAGCGTTAGCCAGAGCTTGAGCGAGTTCATGCGCCGCGACCACTGCGTGCTCACCTGGAAGTTGTCCAGCGGCGGCGCCAGACCGCCGGAAGATTTGGGCATGTAGGGCGTGCTCACGCCAAAGGCCTGGCGCAGCGTCTCTGGATGCGAAGTAAGCACCGCGCCGGCAGCAAACGGCATGGCCAGCCATTTGTGGGGATCAATGGTGATGGAATCCGCCAGTTCGATGCCGCGCACCAGATCACGGTGCTTGTCAGAAAAGATGGCCGCCGCGCCGTAAGCGCCATCGAGATGCTGCCAGAGACTGTGTCTCTGGCAGATCGCAGCAAGAGCTTCAAGATCGTCAACTGCGCCGGAGTTGGTTGTGCCGGCTGTGGCTACCACGCAGAAAGGTAGAAGCCCCGCATCGTTATCCAGTTTGATTTGCGCTTCCAGTTTCGTCGGATCGAGTTGAACGCGGTCGTTCACGGCGATTCTCCGCAGCGACTTGCGCCCCAAGCCAAGCAGCCCGGCGGATTTGTCGAGCGAGTGATGCGCCTCAACCGATGTGTAGAGCACAGGCTGGGCGCCGATTGCGGCCACGCCGTTCTCCACTGATTCCGGAAAGTGCGCGGCCAGGGCCAGGGCCAGCGCGCTGAAGTTGGCCTCATTGCCGCCGCTGGTGAAAGTGCCGTCAAAGGGAGTTTTCCAGCCCACGCGCTCGCCCAACCAGCGCAAGGTTTCTCTCTCAATCTTGGAAGC
>DASVFK010000294.1:0-13291 GCA_036380095.1 Candidatus Angelobacter sp.
TTGCCGCACTTGGGGCAGTCCGTGCTCTTGGAAGTGTCCATCATCTTTTTGCGATCAGCCGTCTTGGCGATCTTGGCCATGGTCCTGTTACTCTCCTGTTGATTGGTTCCGCCCGGCGGCAGTGCGGCGGGCTTTCCGGCAGGTAGGACGTGCTTTCACTGCCTTGCCGCAGGCTTTTATTTTACAACGTCGAGGCAGCTTCTGTCGCACAGTCACAACCCAAGCTTACCGCGGACCACACTGATGGAACCGATTGTCACAGATCGAGCAGCGCGTGTCCTTATCGTGTGTTATCCAGGAGCCTGGAGTCCAGAAGCGACCTCAAAGGCGCGGCGCAAAGGATCATCCGTAATCTTATCCACCAAACCGATCCGCCGCGCCTCCTCCGCCCCGACCATCTCTGACAGCAGGAACATCTGCAACGCTCTTGGCTTGCCGATGAGCCGGGCCAGCCGCTGCGTTCCGCCCCAGCCGGTAATCAACCCCAGCGACGCGCCACGATGGCCGAACACCACGTTGGGCGCGGCCAAGCGGTAGTCGCAGGCCAGGGCCAGGTCCATGCCCCCGCCCATGCAGTAGCCCTGGATGGACGCGATCACCGAAACAGGGAATCGGTCCACCGTATCCGTGAGTTTCTGGCCGCGGCGGGAGAATTCGAACGCCTCCGGCCCGCTGAGTTTTGCGATCTCGTTGAGGTCTGCCCCGGCGGAAAAGAACTTTTGATTGCCCGTGATGATCAGGGCCTTGATCCTGCCGGCTTGAGCTTCCGTGCGTAATTCCTCAACTTGTCCTCGCAGCGCAAGGATGCAGGCGCTGCCGAGCTTGTTGGTGTCGTCCGGAGAGATGAGTTCGAGGATGGCGCAGCCTTGTTCGCGTTGGACAAGAGAATATTCGCTCATTGGAAAAGCTTGTGCCGTCCCTGCGGGACTCGTCCATCGTAACTCTCAACCGGGGACTTCCGTCCCCGGCTACAGATTATTGCGTCCCTTCGGGACTGGGGCCCGGGCGCAGATGAAAGGATCTGCCAAGGGCTCGAATTGTAGGTGAGCTCCTCAGCGTCTCCGCGGCTCCGCGTTGAACTTCCCTTTCCTCGGTGCCTCCGTGTGCCCGTGGTGAGTTCTTCGGGGTTTCAATAGAAGTCGCTGCAACTCAAAAAGAACCCGCAAGTCTTGCACACCACTTTGCAGCGCGACTCGCGCATCTCCGAACCACAGTTAGGGCAGTAACTCGCGGTAGCGGATTTCCGCTGCGGCGCGGCAGGGTCGGCAACCGGGACAGGAGTCTTCTCGCTCATATCAGTCTTTGCGCAGTGTAACCCGGCTGCACCGCGAATACCCGAAAATTTTGGGATTGGCAACTGTTTATCGTGGATTCATCGCTAACCAGCCCCAGCACGCGCAGCACCGGCGCGCGCCGGGGACCCCGGTGCGCGATGAACGTCTGCCTAAAGGCCCGCGTCCCGGCACCCGGGACGCTAGACGCTGATACTGCTAATGGATCAGTTTTTCAAACTGACCCACTACCGTAACTTTTGCGGTACGGCGCGGGCGGCAACAGTCCTGCTCTGCTTTACATCTCATCTCAGGTCGCTGATGCGCCATTTCGTCGGCGGCAGGGACCCATTTCTTGTGAAAGTTGCCGTTTTCGGTCTAACAATTTCTTCGTCCTGGGGCAACGGTCACGCCACTCCTTATCGCGCAATCCTTCGCGCGCTGCACCGAATTGGCCACGATATCCATTTTTTTGAAAAGGATGTTTCTTACTATCGCGCGCGCCGCGACTTTGACTCTACTGACTACTGCCGCCTGACGCTTTACCAGGACTGGCAGAGCGTGCGCGCCATCGCCCTGGCGCACGCCGGTGAGTCAGACGTAGTCATTACCGCCAGCTATGTTCCCGAAGGCCAGTCCATTAATGATGACGTGCTGTCTCTGGCCCGGCCGCTGCGGGTCTTTTACGACCTTGACACGCCGGTCACGCTGGGCCAACTGGAAAACGGAGATGCGGAATATCTGCGGCGCGATCAACTCCCGGAGTTCGATCTGGTGCTTTCCTTTACCGGCGGCCCGATTCTCACGCAACTGGAAAACAAGTTCGGCGCTCGCAAGGCACGGGCCCTTTATGGCTGTGTGGACCCCGACGACTACTTGCGCGCACCCAGTTCGCCGGAGTTCGCTTGCGATCTGAGTTACATGGGCACCTTCTCCCCTGACCGCCAGGAAAAAGTGAACACGCTTTTTCTGGAGCCCGCGCGCCGGCATGCGGCCAGGCAGTTCGTTCTGGCAGGTCCTTTGTATCCGTGCGACTGGCAGTGGCCGCGGAATGTGCGGCGCATCGAGCATGTGGCGCCGCGCGATCATCCCGCTTTTTATTCTTCCTCGCGCGTCACCGTGAACATCACGCGCGGCGAGATGGCGCGCTGGGGCTGGTGTCCTTCCGGACGTTTCTTTGAAGCCGCTGCCTGCGGCACGCCGCTCATCAGCGACTGGTGGGAGGGGCTGGACTGGTTCTTTGACGTGGCGCGTGATCTTCGCGTGGTGAGCCACCCGGAGCATGTGGAGCAAGCGCTGGCCATGCCTGACTCCGAGCTGCAGGCCCTGGCCCGGCATGCGCGGCAACGCACGCTGGACGACCATACCGGCAGTGTCCGCGCGCGACAACTGCTCACGTACCTCGAAGAAGCGCGGGCCCGCGCCACGAAGAAAGGAACCGAGGTCGCGCCATGATCGGCATTGTTCCCGCAGCGGGCGCGGGCCAGCGCATTCAACCTCTGGGCTGTTCCAAAGAGCTATTGCCGGTAGGCGCGCGCATGGTCGGCGGCGTGGAGCGGCCCAAGGCCGTCTCAGAGTATGTGGTAGAGCGCATGATCGCCGCCGGGGCCGAGCAGATCTGCATGGTGATCTCCGCCGAGAAGACGGACATTGTGAAGTATTACGCCGAGCGTGACTACGCGGCGGAAATTTTTTACGTCCTCCAGAAGCAGCCGCTGGGCCTGTGCGATGCGCTCTTCCGCGCCGAGCCGTTCGCGCGCAACCACGATCAGGTGCTGATCGGCCTGCCGGACACGATCTGGTTTCCAGAAAACGCTTATCTGCCTGCGCTCAGCCCGGCCCCATCACAGGTCAAAGATCCGTCCCAGGTCGACCTGGTGCTCTTCCCTGTCGCTGATCCTTCCGCCTTTGACGCTGTGGTTTGCGACGATCTGGGCTACGTTCGCGAGGTGCAGGTCAAAAGACGGAACGCTGCCTCCAACTGGATCTGGGGCGCGGTCACCGCGGGCGGCGAGGCCTTTCACCGTTTAAAGCTGCTGTGGGAGTCACGCCATCGCAGCGACGAATACCTGGGCGACCTGCTCAACGCATTCATCGCCGCCGGCAACGTGGTGCGCGGCTGCTCCAGCGGCGAGGTCTACATGGACGTGGGCACGCTGGAAGGTTATCGCAATGCCCAGGATTATTTGCGCGCCGGCGCCCGCGACCTGCGCACAGCGTGATTCCCTCATGATGCGGCGGAAGGCGCCGCAGCGTCGGTGTTCTGAAGATATTTCTCCTTGAGCACCGCCAGGTGGTGGGCCGCGTGGCCCGCGATGATAAAAGCCAGCGCCCGCACCGTGAACGGATTGCCACTGGCCTCGCCGCGGCGCATCCAGGCTTCCTGCGGCAGGTTGCGAAAGAATGTAAGCGTGGCCAGCCGGACGGCCTGGAAGTCTTCAATATGGCTGGCCCAGGAGTAATCGTCTGCTTTGGCGGTGGCCGCCGCCAGGTCCTGGTTGAAGCTGGGCAGCGGGTCCTCAAAACCGCGGGCAAACCACAGGGCGCGAAACAGAAAAAGCCGCTCCGCATCGTTCACGTGGTTCCACATTTCGCGGATGCTCCACTTTGCCGGTTCGTAGCGATAGAGAGACTTTTCCTCCGTAATGCCCTGGAGGAAGGCCAGCGTCTCCTCCATTTGGTGGTTGAGGCGGGCAACGATGTCACCCTCAGGAACCAGGTCAATGTACTTGAAGTAATACTCGCCCGCTTCGGTGCGCTCAGGAAGTCCGATCATCTCACCATGGTACGGCCTTGGCACCTCTGCGGCAAATAGCCGCTTTTTGACATGTTTGCGGACGAGATTAGGAACGCCCACAGCCAGGTCGGGAAGGACGGCTCTCGTCTGCAACAGCGTTGGGGAACCAGAATCTCGTTATTGGTCTCCGCGTTGGGGCCGCCTGCGCAGCTCATGAACCTTCATGCCTTTGCTAAACAATAGGAGCAAAATCGTTTCCTGAAGCACTTGGTCGTGATATAGTCCGCGCCGCAGAGTCCCTTGTTCCATCTCTATTCGCCGGAAGGCAAGCGCATGTTTGAGATCATTGGCCTTGTCATAGCTGTTAGCGGCATCGCGGCGCTGTCGCGCGGGCGAGGCGCATCACCGGTGGTGGCAGGAGCCACTGCGGTAGCAGGATGGTTCCTCATCGAGTTTGTCGGCCCCGTTGTGGCTCAGGGCGAGGGGCGGTTCTGGCTTATCGTGGTGGCCTGGGCGTGGATTGCCCTGGTGGCGGGGTTTGTGCGGTTCGTGGTCGGGGCGGGACACCCAAGACCGGATGGCAAGTGGAACTGCCCCAACTGCCGTTACCTGAACAATGCCAGCTCGGTGATCTGTGAGGCATGCCAGCAGCCGTGGCGAGCCAAGGCATGAGCCACAACAGAGTACGGGTTTCCGGCAAGACCCATCAGCCTTGTTCCGCGGGAGCAAAAAACACCAGCACCACCAAGTCTTCTTCAATGTCATGGAACCAGTGCGCAGTCCTGGCTTCCACAAAAATCACCGAGCCCGGCGACACTGGTTCACGTTCCACGCCCACCTGCATGTGCGCCCTTCCCTGCACCACGTAGTACATTTCGTCCTGGTCATGCGGCTTTTGCGTGTCCACGCTGCCTTTGGGCAAGCAGTAGATCCCGGCGCTCATGGCCGGCACGCGCAGAAATTCATGATAGGGCCGCTTGCTTTCCCGCTGCGCGCGCAGCAATTGTTCGATTTGATGGAAGTGCCTGGTCATGATTTTCTCCGCGCTTCGAGTGTAGCCGATTTTCATCAATTGCTCTGCGAGCTTCGGTTCTGCGGAAAGCCTGACTCTCAAAAGAGAATGCCAGATCGCCTGGCCTTCGTGCAGGCACGCATGCCTCAAGAGGTAGAATCAAGCAGCATTTCTCAAACCGTTCTTATGACCGGCGCTTATTCTTTCGTCTGTGAATTCTCGTCCACCGATGCGCTGCACGTACGCCTGAACCAGTTGGGAGGGAACTGGAGGTTGGGCGACAGCTACTGGTACGGCGACTATGTTGCCTGCGTTCCCTTCCCCGGCGTACGGGTCCGCATCTGCGATTTTCCTGGCCGCCGCGATGACGGCTATATCTACGATTCCGACGTCAGAAGGTCCAAGGAGTGCACCACGCCGATGGAGGTGATTGATGAGTGGTACCGCAAACTCCTGGCCCAGGTTCCCGCGCACGACGTGAGGGAAATAGAATGGTTTGATTGAGACGCTCATGTTTGGACGAAAAAAGCCCGCGCCGCAAATCGTTACCAACGGCCGTTTTGAGGTGGAGCAATCAGGCAATGTGGCCTGGCTGGAATACAACCTTGCCGGCAGCGTTCTTCAACTCATCCACACGGAAGTTCCCCCGGCGCTGCGTGGCCGAGGCATCGCGGGCGAGCTTGCCCGGACGGCGCTCGAATGGGCGCGTGCAAACCGTCTCAGGGTCGACGTGATTTGCCCGTCGGTCGCCGAGTATCTCAAGAAGCATCCCGAATACGCGGACCTGGTTTTGCATTGAGATGCTCTGCGGGGCCGGGAACATTGGTAATGTGCGCCGCGCAACTCCGCCGCTTGCTTTGTGTTAAGGTACACGGAAGCAAAACCACATGCCGTGGAACTTCCAGATTCTTCGCCGCCATGTTGCGCGAGAGGCTGTGGCGCACAGGTAGCGAAGTATTTCCCCCAAGAAATCCAGTTTTCAGGCTCCTTTGCGGACTTCCACTGTGAGATCCACGCGGAGAAATGGAGAGCAGATGAAAAACGATCGCTTGATGCCGGCAATCTTGTTTGCCCTGGCGCTCACCCTTGCCTTGTTTGCGCCCCTGCGCGCAGCCGCTGACGATGACGATCCGCCTTCGCGGGTCGCCCGCCTGAGCTATATCCATGGCGCAGTTTCATTTCAGCCTGCCGGGACTGAGGACTGGGTGGACGCGATCGTGAACCGCCCTATCACCACCGGCGACAAGATATGGACAGACCGCGATGCCCGCGCGGAACTGCATCTGGGCTCAGCTTCCCTGCGCATCTCCAGCAATACCGGTTTTTCCTTCCTCAACCTTGATGACAACGTCACGCAGATCCAACTGACGGCCGGCGACCTGCGCGTGCGCATCAAGCGCCTGGAGCCCAACGAGAGCTTTGAAGTCGACACGCCCAACCTGGCCTTCTCCTTGCTCCGTCCGGGGACCTACAGGATCAGCGTGAACGAAGCCGGCGACGCCACCGTAATCAAGGTCCGCGGCGGCGAAGGCGAGGTAACCGGCGGCGGTGCGGCCTATGCGGTCCATCCCCAGGAGGTCGGCAGCTTTTTCGGGACCGACCAGCTTGAGGCAGACATCCAGCGCTATCACAGCCGCGACGATGATGACTTTGACGACTGGTGCGCGGAGCGTGACCGGCGCGAAGACCGCGCTCTTTCCGCGCGCTACGTCTCGCCGGACGTTGTGGGCTATGAAGACCTGGACGAGTACGGCAGCTGGCGGCCGGTGCCGGAATACGGCACGATCTGGTTTCCGCGCGTCACCATTGTGGGCTGGGCACCTTATCGCTACGGACATTGGGCCTACATTCCACCGTGGGGTTACACCTGGGTGGACGATTCTCCGTGGGGCTTTGCGCCATTTCACTATGGCCGCTGGGTGTTCGTCCGCGGCGCGTGGGGGTGGGTGCCTGCGCCGCCTCCCGTGGTCGGCGTAACGTACGTTCGTCCGGTGTATGCTCCGGCGCTGGTCGCCTGGGTAGGTGGACCACACTTTGGCGTTGGCGTGGTGGCCGGAGGCGGAGTCCATGTGGGCTGGTTCCCACTGGGACCGCGCGAAGTTTACGTCCCTTCGTATCGCGTGAGCCGCACTTACGTAAACAACGTGAATATTTCCAACACCACGGTCAATACCACCGTGATCAACAATTACTACAACACCACGGTGATCAACCGCACCACGATCGTTGAACGTCAGCGGTTTGTGAATCAGGGCGTAGGAGTAACCGCGACCAACACGCGGGTCTTGACGTCTTGCCAGCCTGTGGGCCGCAACGTGGTGCACATGGATGCGCGGGAAGTTTCCCGGGCGCAGGTGAGCGTGGTGACGCCGGCCGTGGCCCCGGAAAGACGCGCGGTGTTCGGCTCGGCGCCTGCGTCGAGAGTAAGGCCGCCGGAACGTTTCGAGACACGCCCGGTGGTTGCCAAAATAGCGCCGCCACCGGCCCCGGTACCGTTCGTCCGCCAGCAGCAGGCGATCCAGAACAATGGCGGCAGAGCACTCTCGCGTGCTGAAATGCGCCAGATCCAGCCGGCGTCAGCGCCCGCGATGCATCCTCAAGTCCGTATGGCGACTCAGCCCGCGCAGGTCCCTGCGACACAAGATCGGGATGCGGGAAGGTTCCGCCGCGACAGGAACGAACAGGATAATCGTCCAGGCGCGCCGGCTGCCACCGGCACCCAGAATGTTCCCTCACGGGGCAACAATCCGCCGGCAAGCAACGCTCCGGCTGCCCCGGCCGCAACGAGCAATCCGCCCGCGGGCAACGCGCCCAACAGCCGGTTCCCAGTGAGCAACAATCCTCCAGCGGCCAGCGGGGCGCCGACGGGCAATAGCCCAGCGGTGACAAATCGTCCGGGCGAAGCGCACGGCGATGGGCCTCGGGGAGACCGTCCGCCCGCGAGCGGCGGCAACCCACCGGCAGTCAGCAATGTGCCGGTGAGCAATGCCCCGCCTGCGACGGGCAACACACAACCCAACAGCCGGTTTCCGGTGAGCAACAATCCGCCGGCCGCCGGCACTGCACCGGCTGCAAACAACGCGCCGCCAAGCAGCAACGCGCCTGCCGCCCCGCCCAGGACCTACAACGACCGCCCGGGTTCAGTCCGGCCCAACACCGCAGAGAGCAACCCGGTCCAGGACCAACGACGCCGGCAGGACGCTGAAGACGTGCGCACGCGGCAGGACCGCGATCGCCAGAGGGTCGAGCAGCCGCAGGACCGGCAGCGCACTTCACAAGCGCCTCAAGCAATGGAGCCGAGGCCGCAGCAGGTCGAACAGAAACCACAACAAGTGCAGCCCAGACCTCAGCAAGTCGAGCAAAAGCCACAGCCAGTACAGCCTAGACCGCAGCAGGTCGAGCAACGACCGCCACAAGTGGACCAACGAGCGCACGAGCAGCGCGTCGACCAGCGGCGCGAGCAACCGCGGCCGGAGCCCAAGAAAGAAGACCGTCCGAAGAAGGACTCCGACTCCAAAGATAAGCACGACAAGGATAAGGATAAAGACAAGAACGACCGCCCGCACTAAGAGCGCTAGTTTCCCTTTTTGAAAGCCCACCGTTGAAAAAGGTGGGCTTTTTTGTTGTTGACAAAACGTCTGCCCGGCCCTTACCTTGCTTTTTGTATGCATTTGATGCGCCAGAGCATGTGCCTGTGTTGTTGTCAGGCCGGTTGTGTGCCTCTGGCGCGTGAGACTGCTACCTAAAATCGTATTCATCCTTTAGGAAACAGGCCCATCGCCGGAAGGCGGTGGGCCTTTTGCTTTTGGATTGAACTTCCGGAGAAAGCACAGAACGAGGAAGAACATGAGCGCACAAGCAACGGCGGTGAAGGAAACCAAGGCGCAGCGCGCCGAGCGGCTGAAGCAGAAGAAGAACCCCTGGAAGTCACTGGAGGAACTGCGCGTGTACGCCGGCCAGGGTTTTCAGGCCATCCCCGAAGAATGGATCAAGACCTATCTTCGCTGGTGGGGCGTCTATACCCAGGGCGATGGCGCAGGTGTTCTTGGCAGCGCGGGCGGCGAAGGCAAGGCCACGCCGTATTTCATGTTGCGCATCCGTTTGGGCAGCGGCCGCTTGAACGCCAGCCAGCTTCGCGCCATCGCGAATCTCTCTGAGCGTTACGCCCGGGGCTCCGCGGACATCACGGTGCGCCAGAACATTCAATTCCACTGGATCACTGCCGAAGACTTGCCGGATGTCTTGCAGGCGCTGGCGGAAGCCGGTCTCACGTCGATGGGTACTTGCGGCGACGTGACCCGCAACGTCACCGGATGCCCGCTGGCCGGATTCGACGCCCAGGAATTGTTCGACGCGTCGCCCCTGGTTCGTGAAGTCGAGCAGTTCCTTGTGGGCAACTCGGAATTCTACAATCTCCCGCGCAAGTACAAGATCAGCATCAGCGGCTGCCGCGACTGGTGCTCTTACCCGGAGATCAACGATCTGGCTTTTACGCCGGTGGTGCGCGAAAACGGCGGCAAGAGCGAGACCGGATTTTCTGTGCGCGTGGGCGGAGGGCTTTCCGCCGATCCGCATCTAGCTGTGCGCCTGAGTGCTTTTGTTCGCCGCGACCAGGTGCTTGCCGTGACGCAAGCCGTGAGCACCATCTTCCGCGATTCTGCCGTGCTTCGCGAGCACCGTGAACGCGCGCGCCTCAAGTTTCTGTTCTTGCAACACGGCTGGACGGCGGACAGCTTCCTGGCAGAGATCGAGCACCATCTTGGCTACCAGCTTGATCCGGCAGCACCTGAAGAGCAGCCGGCGGATATCTTCCGCGACCACGTGGGGGTCCACCCGCAAAAGCAGCCAGGCCTGTTTTACGTTGGCGCGGCTGTGCTGCGGGGACGCATTTCTCCCCAACAGATGCGCGTGGCGGCCGAACTGGCGGAGCGCTACGGCTCCGGCGAGTTGCGCACCACGCTTTCGCAGAACCTGGTGATCGTGAACGTGCCCCGGCAGCACGCGCAGGCCGTAGCGCTGGCGCTGGAGACGGCCGGTCTTCCCGTTTCCGCTTCACCCTTCTGGCGCGGCGCCGTCGCCTGCACCGGCACGGAGTTCTGCAAACTGGCCATCACAGAAACCAAGTCCTTCACGCGCTGGGTGGTGGAGGAATTGGAAGAACGCCTGCCCGGCTTCGATCAGCACTTGCGCCTCAACGTGACCGGTTGCCCCAACAGTTGCGGCCAGCATCGCATCGCCGATATCGGACTGGAGGGCAAGAAGATCAAGGTCAACGGCCAGATGCGCGACGCATATTACTTCTGCCTGGGAGGCGCTGTGGGCGAGTACGCCGGCTTCGGCCGTCCCGTAGGCTTCCGTTGCCTGGCCGAGCAAGTGCCCATCGCCATCGAACGCCTACTGCGCTCGTATATGGAACAGCGGTGGGAACAGGAAAACCTGCGGCAATTCTTTGCGCGGCATTCTGACGATGAGTTGCGCGCCTTGCTGGCGGGAGAAATGCTGCCGCCGGTACCGCGCGACCCGGCTCCGGGAAGAGTGCCGCACGGCGTTGAAGGATAGATGTACTGATGAAAGGAAACACGGCAAGATGCCACTGTATCCAATATTCCTGAAGCTCGAGGGCCACAAAGTGCTGATCGTGGGAGGCGGGCGCATCGCAGAGGAAAAGGCTGAAGCTGTTCTGCGCTCCGCCACTGATGTTACGGTGTTGGCGCCGCAGCTCACAGAGCGCCTGCGGCTCTGGGCGCACAAGGGACTGGTGCAACATGTCCCCGAGCCGTACCGGCCCGGACTGGCGCGAGGGTATTTCCTGGTGATCGCGGCCACTGATTCCGCCGAGACCAACCGCGCGGTCTACCAAGAAGCCAAAGCCGATGGCGCCTTGAGCAACGCCGTGGACGATCCCGGCTATTGCGATTTTTACTCGCCGGCGGTGGTGCATCGCGGCGACTTTCAGATTGCCGTCTCCACCGGCGGCCATAGTCCCGCGCTTGCGCAACAGGTGCGCAAGAAACTGGAACGGGAATTCGGTCCTGAATACGGGCCCTGGACCGCGTGGCTGGGACGCATGCGCACCGCGCTGCGCAGCGTGCTGCCGCCCTCGGAGCGCCGCAAAGAGCTCTTGCATCTGCTGGCGCTGGGCAGGCCGCAGAAAACCGAAGGAGGAGCAGATGGACGAGGACAGACGGAGCGAGTTGGAAGCCAGGCTGAAACAGGCTTTGAAAGAGCATCAGCATGAAGGACTGCACATGGTAGGCGGCGTGGACCAGTTGATCGCGCGCCTGGTGCATGCCGTGGAAGACTGGGCCGAAGGCAAGCCTGAGGAGAAGCGAAAGACCGCCTGAAGAGAAATGACCGGCAAGGTGATCATCATCGGCGCAGGACCAGGAGCAGCCGACCTGCTCACGGTGAAAGCCGCGCGGCTGCTCGGCGCAGCGCAAGTGGTGTTGCATGACGACCTGGTCCCGGCGGAAGTGCTGCAGCTTGCCCCCGCGTCGGCGCAGATCATCAACGTGGGCAAGCGCTGCGGGCGGCACGAGAACAGCCAGGAGAAGATCAACGCGTTGATGGTATGGCACGCCGGCAACGGAAGCGCCGTGGTGCGTCTGAAATCGGGTGATCCCGCGGTCTTCGGCCGCCTGGGAGAAGAATTGGAAGCTCTGCGCGTGGCCGGCGTGGAATTTGAGATCGTGCCTGGAGTCACCGCAGCTTCCGCCGCGGCCGCGGCTGCGCACATCACGCTCACGGACCGCCGCACGGCTTCGTCGTTAACGTTGCTTACGGCCCACAATTGCCGGGGAGAGAAGCTCGGCTGCGGCGGCGGCGATCCACGGCGCACCACTCTTGCCGTCTACATGCCTGGCCCCAACTATGGAAGCACCGCAGGTGACTTGATGGAGTGCGGCGTGGACGCTAACACTCCCTGCGTGCTGGTCTCCAACGCCGGTCGCAAGAACGAGCAAAGATGCTTTATGCGGCTGGCTGATCTGCCATTTGCTCTAGGCGTGACATCACCCGCTATTCTGGTTGTGGGCGAAGTGGCAAAACGCACGCCTGCGGAAACCGGGAAAGATCTGGACCACGTGTTGGGTCCGATCCTGGCGCCCCCGGACGAGAGCAGCCCCGCTGCTCCCTCGCACGTTGCTGCACATCCCTGATTTCAACTGGCCGGGCTTTTTCGGCGCGCTGGTGGCTGGTTCTTACTTTCCTCCGGGCGCACCTTTCTGTATCTGTTGTTCGGTCCGATCGGCGTCTTTCTGCTGGTTTTCCAGTTCGTGGCTTGCATCCTCATCAGGTTGCGGCGGTGGTGCTTCGCCGGCCGTGGTGGTGACGTCCGGGGCCGGAGGCAGACCGTTCTTGCCCTGGTTTTCCGCCAGCGTCTTCAGGCCGGCATCGAGTTTCTCGCGGAACTGGTTGTGCATTTCCTGAAGCTCGGCAACGTCCACATCAGAATTGGTGTTGACCGGACAATCTCCCCTCTTGCTGCTGACCACGGTCACCCCGATTTTGTTGTTCGCATCAGGCGTGGTGCCCAAGCGCATCAGCACGTCGCCTGCGGTAACGCTGCACTCGCCCTGCTCACCCACCATGTCCAGGTTGCCGGCGACGATGAACACGCGCTGGTTGGGATCAAGCGCCGCAGGCACTTCCTCCGCCTGCGCGTCATCGACGCCTCGTGCAGGCTCTGCCGCCGCCTGAGGTTGTTGGGCGGCTGCCTGTTGCGCCTGCAACTGGCGTTCAACTTCGTTGGCGATCAGTTGCTTCACTTCCGGCGAGAGCGCGGCTTCACCCTGCGGCTGAGCGGCATTTTGGTCAGCGGCGTACGCGTCGGCGCGGGCCTGGGCTGCTGCTGCATCGGCCTGGGCCGCGGCCGCGTTGGCATTGGCTTGTGCCACGGCGGCGCTGGCCCGTGCTTCATAAGCCATGCGCAGATTTTCCGCCAACAGGAAATCCGTCAGCCACAGTGAGGCGCTGACATAAGAAGGATAAGGATTGAAATAGTAGCGGTAGTGCGGCCACCAGGGATCGCCGAACCATCCCCAGCGATACACCACCGGCGCGCCCCACGGGCGCCAGGCCCAGCCATAGAATGCCGGACGATAGTAGTAAACCGGCGCATAGCGGTAGTAATACACACTGCGGTAAGGATAATAACGATACGCCACGGCATAGCGCCGGCCGCCATAGATGTAAGTGCGCTGATAATAGACGCGGCCGCGAGGCGCATAGTAGCGCCGCTCATAGAAGCCGCCGCCGTGCCCATAACTCACA
>DASVFK010000295.1:0-3287 GCA_036380095.1 Candidatus Angelobacter sp.
TCCGGAACTCATCATGATTCTGTAGTTAAGGTGAGGCGAGTATCCAGCTACTCGAGACTGGCAGGAATTCATGGAAAATCTTAGGGGCAAGGTGATTTCAACCTTAGCCGGCACATCCGGCTGACATCCCGCGCCGGTTGGCGATTCATCACACCGGCGAAGGAGGCGAGACCAGGAATCATGGGGAGAATGTATTTCTTGTTCGTCGTTGCTCTCGTCTTTCGGGTCCCTTCACTTCTGGCAGCCGACAGCCACCTCCAGGAAAGCGGTTCCGCTCCAATCATCTCGCGCTCAGCTTTCGCGCACGGCTACCGCCATGGCTACGAGCAGGGTTTTCACCAGGGAAACATCGATGCCAACATGTCGCGTCCGCCTAAATCGCGTCCCGCCCAGTTCAAAGGGATGCCATCAGGGTATGAATCCGCGTTCGGACCAAGAAAATCTTTCGAGCAGGGTTTTAGCGAGGGCCTGAAAGCAGGCTATGGCGATGGTTATGCGGGGTGTTCGTTCCGCGCCGTCGGCTTGTTGCGTGAAGCGGGCGCGTCGCTGGACGCCAATCCTCCTTCCGAGGATCCTGCCAATCTCAATTTTGATCGTGGCGTTGCGCTCGGCTATCGCAATGGATTCGATCGCGCGGCATCAGGCCCCTCCGAAGCACAGCTCGATGCAAGCAGCGTGAACTGCCCGGGCGATTCTGCAGCCGATCCTGCGGCGCAACCGGCGCTCAGCTTCTGTGATGGGTACCGCCGGGGTTACACGCTCGGACACGCGGACGGTCTTGCCGTGCTCTCACAGCGCAAAATCCTGGAAGCCAGCCAGTAACCCCTCGGCAAAACACCTGATTCTTGCACTTCGTCCAAGGTACATGTACTCTGCTTGAATATGGGCAGGTTCCAAGGTTCATGATACTTTCAGATGGTAGTGCAGTAATATTGCCTTCATGAGAAGAGCAACTGCAACTGCCCTGGTCGCGGAAGGAGTGTTGATGAAGACAGCCACGTCCAAGAAGACCATCATTCGCATCGCCGTCGTGGAAAGCGATCCTCTGCGCTTCATCGGCTTAAAGTCGCTGTTCGATACTGAACCTGACCTCGAGTTGATCTCGTGCAGTCTGGCGGAGCTCGGGCCCCGCCGCGACGTCGATCTGGTCCTCCTGGGAACCAGAGCTGGACAGAATCTTTTTGACGTGATGGCGGGACTGAAGGCCGCGCGCCCTGACTTGCGCATTATTGTCACCGGCAGCGGCGCGGATGATGAGACCATCCTGAAAGCGCTGGCTGCCGGCGCCAAGGGTTATGTGGACGAAGCCGCATCTCCAGCGGAGTTTGTGCAGGCCATGCGCAACGTGCACCAGGGTTCCGTCTGGGCCCCGCGACGCGTGCTCTCGATTTTTATCGAGCGCGTGACGTCTTCTCCTGGCCGCATCTTTCCCGCAGGCCGCGTCACCTTCACGGAACGCGAAAAAGAAGTCCTGGAGTTGCTGGTGGCCGGGCGGTCGAACAAAGAGATCGGCTCGGTGCTGGGCATTGAAGAGCGCACGGTCAAGGCGCACGTGGCCAAACTGATGCGCAAAGTGGGAGTGGCCAACCGCATCGCACTGTCGGTTCATGCCATTACGCATTCTCTGGTCACATCGAAATAAACCAACACCAACCTACTTTCCGGCGGCCCGCGTGATGCGGGCTTTGCTCTTTTTGTTATGGATCAAGAGAAAAATCTCGCAAGCCAGGTACAGTGGCCCCGACTGTACCCTGGGACATGACCTTTCGCGAATCAGTACAGATTCATCGGGACGACTCCTCTAAGTACATGTCCCTAACGCCCTGTACCCATGCGTCCCCTGGTTACCTTGCCTTGCTACGGCCGCGGGTGGATACTTGGCTCACCTACCACAGAACCTGGGAGACGGGGGTTGGACATGGTCACGAGGGTCGCCATATCCAACCCTTTATTCTTTTCCCGCATCTCACGCCAGAGCTGCTCCTTCGACTAAAATCTATTTCGAGGAACATCATGAAAAAACTCCCCCTCTTTCTGCTCTTCGCACTTATTGTCTCGAACCTGTCATTTGCCGAATCAGCAGCCGGCCGCATTGAATCCGCCGCTACGGTACTGAATGAAATCATGGCCACGCCTGATAGTGGTATACCCGAGGAAATCCTGGGATCAGCCAAGTGCGTTGCCGTGGTTCCCACCCTGATCAAGGGAGGTTTTGTGGTCGGCGCTGCCCATGGCCGCGGTGTCGCCAGTTGCCGGGTGCAGAACGGCTGGAGCGCACCTGCGCCCTTCACCATGACCGGGGGCAGCTTCGGCTTCCAGATTGGGGTTCAGGGCGTGGATTTGGTCATGATGATCATGAATGATCGCGGGATGCAGGCCCTGCTTTCCAGCAAGTTC
Source organism: Candidatus Angelobacter sp. (assembly GCA_036380095.1). GTDB lineage: Bacteria > Acidobacteriota > Terriglobia > Terriglobales > Acidobacteriaceae > Angelobacter. Next base: position 2,398 of record DASVFK010000295.1, read on the forward strand.
AAACTCGGCGCCGATGCCTCTGCCGCCGCTGGTCCGGTGGGCCGCCACGCGGAAGGCTCCACCGACTGGAAGATGCGCGCCGAGGTCCTGACGTACTCACGCGCTCGCGGCCTTTTTGCCGGCGTCAGCGTCCACGGCTCGTGGATCTCGCAGGATGAAGATGCAACCAAAGAGCTTTATGGGCGTATGGTCCCCTTCAAGACCATTCTGACCGGCGCCGTAGCCACGCCTGGACCGGCAGAGCCGTTCGTAGCGGCGATTCGCAAGGCAGCCGGCACGACTGCCAGTGCTTCCAGCACGCCGCAGAAGTCAAGCGTTCCTGTGAATCCGCCTCCCGTGGCGCAACCGGTTCCCGTGTCTGCGACGACGCCGGCAACGGAAACGCCTGCGCAGCCGGCGCCCTCTAGTGACACGCCACCGGCGAATGCGCAGCCCGCCCCAACGCCCACGCCTCCTTTAGCTTTTGAAGTCAAGCCAGGTGATGTGGTTTGGACGAGAATGAGTTGAAGCGGGCGTTTCATATCGGGTCCGGGCTAGGACACGAAAGAAAAACGGGAGCCCTGCGCTCCCGTTTTTCTTTTTCCATGAGCCGCGGTCAGTGGGTATGCGTATGCGGCTTCTTCTCGTCGTGTTTGTGACCGGGTGTTCCGTGGGCATGTTCTGCCGCTTGGTGTTCTTCCGCTTCTTCCTTGAAGATGTCGGGAACTCCCAGGCTGCCCTTGGCGGGCAGGTGACGAATAAAGCGCACTATCTTCCACATCTCATCGTCCTCCAGAATGCCTTTCCAGCCCGGCATGCCTGAAGGGCCGATTCCGTTCTCGATGATCCACTTCAACTGCCCGTCGGCGTAGTCCTGCACGTCTTTGCTGGTGAGGTCCGGCACCGGCGGC
>DASVFK010000296.1:0-22215 GCA_036380095.1 Candidatus Angelobacter sp.
GACCCTGAAGTGCAACGCGCGATACGCCGCGTTCTAGAATCCACGAACATTGACCTTGAGCTTTCCCAAAGCGTCGACCAGACCCGCATGGCGCTGGGCCGCCGCAAGTATGACGCCGTCCTGGTGGACTGCGAAGACATGCAGGGCGCAGCTGTGGTGCTGAGAGACTTGCGACAAGGCAAGTCCAACCGCAACTGCATTGCATTCGCGCTGGTCAACGCCCGCACCAGCATCCAGAAGGCTTTTGAAATGGGGGCCAATTTCGTGCTCGATAAGCCCATCTCCGTGGACCGGGCCACGCGAAGCATGCGTGCCGCGCAAGGCCTGATCTTGCGCGAACGCCGCCGCTACCACCGGCACCTGGTAAGAGCCACCGGAGCCATCACGGTGGATTCAGGCTCGGAAGTCCCCGTCAACATTACCAACATCAGCCAGGGAGGAATTTCCATTGAGTGCGCGCGCAGGCTCGATCAAGGCGGGGCCGCGCGGTTGCGCTTCCAGCTTCCGGGAGCCAGGCACACCTTGGAAGTGAAGGGCGAAGTCATGTGGTCAACGCCCGATGGAAAATCCGGCATCCGCTTTCAAGTGATCTCAGTGGACATGAAGAAAGAGCTGGATAGCTGGCTGGAACGGCGAGCGCTGCCTTTGGGAAACGGCGCCATGTTCATCAACGCCACTCTGTAGATTGCGTGATGTCTGATCCGCGACGCCCTTTGCAAAAAGAGAGCCGCTACGGCACAAGCTCCCGCAACAATCGCACCTCACTCCAGCTTCGCCGATACCCGAGCTTCTCAAGCACTCGCGCCATTGCGGGACTTGCTGTCGAGGTCGTCTGCCCGCGCAAACCCCGCTCGTGTGCGTCCGCGATCGATAGTGACTTGAGCAGAGTTGCAATCCCCTTGCAACGGTACTCCGGATGCACAGCCGTGCCGATATCGAAGAAGCTCGTGAACGCAACATAGCGCGCCTGGTGCATCGCAATCAACACGGCCTCCGGCTGCCGCAACTGATCGAGCCAACCTTTGAATCTTTCGAGTGGCAGGGAGACCGGCCCGTTCGGGTCTGGGTCGGGGTCCGGCCAACCCTCGCGCGCCGCTGAATAGAGCTCGTACAGCCGCTCAACAGAGTCCGCATCCCGCTTCAGGAGATCGGCCAGGTTCGTAACTTCAAGGCCGGAGTCGCGCAGTTCGGCTCCCGCCCGCTCCGGGGAATCAAACAGCCCTGGCGCGATGTCAAGCCGGTACGCCGCCATCCGGTGCGATTCAACGAAGCCTCGGCGCCGGACGAACGCAAGCGCCTCCGTCTTGTCGTCACGCACTCTTGCTTGCAGCCCGGTAGCGCCGAGCGCCTGGGCGTCGTTGATCACCTGTGACAGCAGTTGAGTCGCCAAGCCCTGCCCTTGCCACTCCGGGCGGACCGCCAGATCAAAACGGTATCGCTTGGGGCGGAGCTCCCAGAGAGAAGCATAGGCCACGAGCTGGTCATTCCGTGTTTCTACGACGACGTAGCGAGACGAACACTCGCGCGGCGCCCCGAGCTGTTGCGCAGGAAACCATGCCGGATGACCACTCTCTTCGCGATACTCGGGATAAATGGCCTGGCTGATCTCGCGGTCGCTGCCCGCGTCATTGCTGGTCCACGAGCGCAGAAGATAGGGCGCTCCGGGTCCGCGAGGAAGATAACTCATGAGCCCTCGGTGGTTAGTTAAAGGGATCTGGCTAGGCCAGCTTCAGAATCGATTTCGACGGCCACTTGACTTGTGTGGCACAGAGCCTGCCCTGAGCTTGCCGAAGGGCACTCTTGCCAGTGCTCAATGGAATCAGATCCGCCGCGGAAGATCAGCCGCCAGCGCAGCCGGTTCCGCGTCTTCTTGAGCGCCGGCCTCAGTGGTTTCCTCCCACAGGGTCCTGTCCCGCAGCAAGCGTGAAACCAGCGCCGTGTGCATGGCGTGGCCGGCGCGGTCAGCCACAATCCGTCCGATGATTTGTTTGCCCAGCAACGCCAGATCGCCGATCAGGTCCAGCACTTTGTGCCGTACGAATTCATCCGGGAAGCGCAGCGGCCCGTTCTTTACGCCGCTCTCCGTCACCACGATTACATTCTCTTCTGTGGCGCCGCGGATCAACCCCATATCGCGCATCGCCTTTTCCTCACGCAAAAACCCGAAGGTCCGCGCCGGCGCCACTTCCTTGCGATAGAGGTCCTGCGAAAGATCAATGGCGAACTCCATCTCGCCGATGGGCTGGGCAAAGTTGATGTTGTACGAGACCGCGTAACCCGAAGCCGGGTACGCCGCAATGAACTTGTTGCCCTCACGTACTTCCACTTCGCGCAGGATGCGCAGATACGAGCGCTTTTTGCGTTGCTGCTTTAGCCCAGCGTCAAGCATGAGGTCGATGAACGGCTTTGCGCTGCCATCGAGAATGGGAAGCTCCAGGTTGTCCAGCTCCACAATCGCGTTGTCCAGGCCGATGCCGATAAACGATGAAAGCAGGTGCTCCGTGGTGGAGATCAGCACGCCCTTCTTCTGCAGGCTGGTAGCGTAGCTGACTTTGGCAACGTTGCGGCCTACGGCTTCAATTTCAAAACCGTCAAGGTCAACCCGGCGGAAGACAATACCGGTACCGGCCGGGGCAGGGAGGATGCGCAGCTTGACTGGGGCCCCACTGTGTAAACCCGTGCCCTCAGTGGCAACAGCGGCTCGAAGTGTCTGCTCGAATGGCAAGTGATTCCAGATGAATAGATTACACTTGCACCTCAAACCAAAACTGTTGTTTTTTTTCCACAAACTGTGGCCCTGTTTACTACTTTTTCTTTTTGACTGGCTCGCTATCGTGTTTGATCAGAATAGGCGTGAAATAGGAATCCGGGGGGTGGTTATTGTAGGTGGCATTGGAGAGATATTGCTGGCGCACGATCTGGCCGTTGTGCCTGACCACAATGCTGAGTGGTGTATTGATGCCCTGGATCATCCGCCAATTGTCGTAAATCTCATCTTCCTGGTCGCGCTCCCGGCTCTTGGGATCACGGATGGTAAAGCTCTTCTGTATGGGCAAGTGCGTGTTCGGAGAAACCAGAATGCTCACTGACTCGTTCTGTGCGTTGATGACCGTGATACGCTGCGCCATCTGGTTGTTCGCCAGCGTGGCTCCTTCATCCAGGACGATGGTTCCCGGAGCATTGAGCCATTGGCGTAGTACCTTCTCCAGCGCGTAGTGCCGCCGCACCATGAACAGTTGCAGGTTCTCATCTTTGGCTGGATCCAGCTCGCGCGACCCGCGGTAGATCGCCTCCCAGGCTTTGTCGCCGACATAAACATTGACCACGTCACGCTCTTTGGTCAGTTCGTAACGTTCATCGTCAGGCCACCGCCAATAGCGGAAATAGGGCGCCCCGCCCACCATCACCTCATTGTGAAAGCGTCCGTATCTTCCGTCGGTGTAGGAGTCGTGCAGGTTCAGGTACGCTTGCCCTCCCAGAGCTTCAATCATCTTGTTCAAAGTCTGGCGGCCGGTGTCCTGGCTCGCAGGGGGGTTTGCGGTCTGCGCGGGAGATGGAGCTGGCTGCTGCCCGGCAAGCCCGGCAGCGCAAAAGAACAATAACGCAAGAATTCTCATTGGTGATGCTTGTTTCCTTGGTTGCTTGAAATTGGCAGCTTGAAATTCGATGCTCAAAATCTGTGAGTAGCTGCTTTTGTCGCGTTAACCCATCAGCACGGCGCCGCCGTTCACGTTGACGATCTCACCGGTAATAAACCCGGCGTAGGGTGTGCACAAGAATAGCACCGTAGCTGCGATCTCCTCCGGCGTGCCTGCGCGGCCCAGCGGAATGGTGCTGAAAACGCGCTTGCTGATCTCGGGATCGTCGAGCGCCGGCGCCGCCATGTCCGTTTCCACCCATCCCGGCGCCACGCAGTTTACATAGATGCGGTCCCGCGCCAACTCGGTGGAAAGTCCCTTCACCATACTGATGACCGCACCCTTGGAGGCCGCATAATCACAGTGGAAGGCCTCGCCGCGCTGCCCGGCTGTGGAGCTGATCAGCACCACGTGGCCGCCGGCGGCCTGCTTCTTCATCTGCGCCACACCATGTTTCACCAGGCCGAAAATGGAGTCCAGGTTAATGGCCAGGGTTGAGCGCCACTGCTCGTCTTTCATTGCGTCGATGGCGACGTCTTGGGGCGGCCATACACCGTGATTGCCCACCACGATATCGAGCTTGCCAAAACTTGTCACCGCCTGGCGGACCAGCACCTCCGCTGAATCACACGAAGAAAGGTCTGCCTGCAGGGCAACGCACTTGGCCCCGCCCCCGCATTCTTCCTTGAGCTTTTCCGCCGCGGACTGATCGCGATGGAAATTGAACACCACCCTGGCGCCAGCACGAACAAAGAGCCGGACGATCGCAGCGCCGATCCCGCGCGAACCGCCGGTGACCACCGCCACTCGTCCGGGCAGTGACAGCATTACGCCTTGTTCTTCCATGAGTATTTAACGATACGAGAGTGGAAGCTGGGCCTGCAACCCTGCCACCCGCTCGGGCTAGGGCTTATGTGCCCCATCTGGCGGCGGCATCCACCAGCCACTCGAATAGCCTGCGCGAATGCCGGTCGCGCTCAAAACCGCGCTCCGGGTGCCACTGTACCGCCAGCACCTCGTGTCCCGGGAGCGTGCCCTCCAGGGCCTCGATGATTCCATCCTCCGGGCAACGGGCCGCCACGCGCAGACCATCGCCAATCTGTTCAGCGGCCTGGTGATGAGTGGAATTCACGGGAATTGCATGGCTGCTTCCAACTTCCATCTCCCGTGCTAGCATCGACTCCGGGTTAACCACCACCTGGTGCGCGATCTCGTCTCCCCGGCGCGTACTGTGATTGATCTTGGTTTCGATGTGCTGCACCAGCGTTCCCGTCCTCCATACATTGAGAGACTGCAAGCCGTAGCAGATCCCCAGGAGTGGTTTGCGCATGTTATACGCGTCTTGCAGCAGGAGCTCTTCTGCGGCATCGCGCAACGGGTCCACCTGCGCGGTCTTCGGATGCCGCGCGGCGCCATACTTCTGCGGATCAACATCCGCCTTGCTTCCGGGCAGCAGGATCGCAGAGCATCCGGCGATCAACTTAGCCGTTTCTTCCGGCTCCAGCCCCAAAGCAATTACCACCGGATCGCCCTGGCAGGCTTCAATGGCGCGCAGGTACGGCGGCAGCGCTCGTCCGCTGTATGGCCGATCGTAAGAGCACAACTCCGGGATGGCGATTCGTGGTCTCACTGGCTTCCTGGTACCGCTTCTGGCTGCTGCGAACGCAGATCGGGCAGCGGGCTGTGTGCATAATACATCTGGGCGATGGCCTCGCGTGCGCGCGCAACCACGCTCTCCAAATCGCGCGAGGTCAAACCTGAGGTAGCGATGGGATCGCCTACCAGCAGCCGTACCGGATACGGCATGATGTGCCAGGTGTTCATCTTCAAAGTTTCATAAGTGCCCACGAGCGCCATGGGAACAACCTCTGCCTGCGCTTTGATGGCCGCGTAAAATGCGCCTCCCATGAAGGGTTGCAATTGTCCGCCGGGAGAACGGCCGCCTTCGGGAAACACCACCAACGGCATGCCCTTCTTCACCGCGGCAATGGCCAGATGCAGGCTGCGAATCGACGCTTTTGGGTTCTCCAGCACCACAGGAATCTGGCCGGAGCGCTTCAGGTGCCATCCCATGAAGGGATACCGGAACAGCTCCTTCTTGGCCAGAATCCGGAAGTGAAATGGAAGATAGACGTACAGCACGGGAATATCGAGCGCGGAGAGATGATTCACGACGTAGACGTGCGCCTTACTCGTATCGATCTTCTCCAGGCCCTCCACCGTCACCTGCATGCCAATGGTCCCAAGGATCGCGCGCGACCACAGCCGCGCCATGCCGTGCTGGACCTCACCATCGCGGTCAAACAGCGATGCGAGCAGCGATATGGTGCCCAGCACGATGGTGTAGAACCAGATCAGCGGGTCCCAGATGAAGTAGGAACGCAAACGGGAGAGCATGTGGCGCACGCCGCCGGCCTGTTGCTGCGACTCCACGCGGATTTGTGTTCCCCCTGCCAAGCTTCTTTACCCGCCCTGCCGCAATGAGGCCGATGACAAAATACCCAGGGCCTCACCCACAATGTAAATTGAGCCCGTAATTACCACCACGCCGTCATTGCCCGCCAGACGTTGCCCGCGTTCCAGCGCGGCCGGCACCGTCGCTTCCTGCACGACTTCCATTTGGCTTTGCGTGTGCGCGATCATATGGGCAATCTCATCGGGAGTCGCTGCCCGAGGCGAATCCGCATGGGTGAGAATCACCCGGTCCGCCAGAGGGAAGAGAATCTGCGAGATCTCTGCAATCGCTTTGTCGCGCATGGCGCCAAAGACAAAGATCAGCCGTCGCCCTTCATAAAATGTGGAGAGCGCCGACCGCAACGCCCATGCGCCCGCCGGATTGTGCGCCACGTCCACCACGGTCTCAGGCCAACCCGGCTCGCGGACTATCTGAAATCTTCCCGGCCAGCGCGTGGTACGAATACCGGTTTCGATATGTCGCGGCGATATGTGAAAGCCGCAACCCTTTAGCTCTTCTGCCGCCGTAATGGCCAGCGCAAGATTGCGCAACTGGTGGCGTCCGGCCAGCGGCGAATCAACCATGATCTCCTCGCCGTTGATGGCCAGCGGAAAGCAGTTGTGCGCCGGGGACTGCTTGTCTTGCGTGGCGTAATTCTGCGCTGCCGGCGTGACTGGCGGCATGTTCCGCACCGCGCTCACCGGCCGGGCGTTGCGTTCCATGATTTCGTGCCCCAGAGTTTCGTTCACCTGGGGATGTTGCGGCAGCAGCACCACCGTGCCTGCTGGTCGAATGATCCCTGCCTTTTCCCGCGCGATCTCCGGCAGCGTGTCTCCGAGAAACTTCTGGTGATCGAAATCAATGTCCGTAATCACGGAGAGGCACGGCTCGGCGATATTGGTTGCATCCAGCCGCCCGCCCATGCCGACTTCCAGGACGGCCAGCTCCACGCCGGCGCTCGCGAAGTATTCGAACATCATCGCGGTAAGCATCTCAAAGAAACTGGGATGCCACGGCAGGTTGGCGCCTGCCACCAGCTCATCCGCCATGCTCTGGACACGGTCGTACATCAGCGCAAACTCGGCATCGCTGATGGGCTCCTGATTAATCTGCAGGCGTTCGTTCATCCGCAGCAAATGGGGCGATGTGTACAGCCCCGTGCGGTAGCCCGCGGCCTGCACAATGGTCGCCAGCGTGGCCGCGGTGGAGCCTTTGCCGTTGGTCCCGGCAATCAGCACGCTTTGCAATCGCCTCTCCGGATGGCCCAGCGCGCCGGCCAGTATTCGCATGTGCTCCAGATCGAACTTGCGCTGCGAAGTGAGCTCATGGCCGAGGGCCAGCAGCCGGGACACCGCTTGTTGGTAAGAGACAGGCACTATTCAGTGGGCCTTTGGCGTCATAAAGTCCAGCGCGCGGGAGATGTAGCTCTTCAGGTCCTTGCGATGCACCACCGCATCCAGCATTCCGTGCTGCAACAGGAACTCGCTGCGCTGGAAACCCTCCGGCAGTTTCTGGCGGATGGTCTGCTCGATCACGCGCGGCCCGGCAAAGCCGATCAGCGCCCCAGGCTCGGCGATGTTCAGGTCGCCCAGCATGGCGTAAGAAGCCGTCACGCCGCCGGTGGTGGGGTCAGTAAGGACCGAAACGTAGGGGACCCGGGCATCATCCAGGCGTGCCAGAGCCGCGGAGATTTTGGCCATCTGCATCAGGCTGACCACGCCTTCCATCATGCGGGCGCCGCCGGAGGCTGAAATCACGATGATGGGTTTGCGCTGCTCGCAGGCCCGCTCAATAGCGCGGGTAATCGCTTCACCTACCACCGCACCCATGCTGCCGCCGATGAACGAGTACTCCATGGCGCTGACGATCACCGGCCGTCCGTTCATCGTTCCGGTGGCGTTGATAACGGCGTCTTTGAGCCGGGTCTGCTGTTTAGCTTGCTCCAGCCGCGTCTTGTAAGGTCGCGTATCGGTGAAGCTCAGCGGATCCGTGGAGGCCAGGGTGTCGTCCTGCGTCTCAATGCTGTCTTCATCCAGCAGCAGCATCAGGCGCGTGGGAGCATCGATGCGGAAGTGGAATTCGCACTTGGGGCAGACGTTGCGGTTCTCTTCCAGGTCCTTCTTCCAGATGATCTGGCGGCAGCCCTCACACTTTACCCAGAGGCCTTCCGTGCGGACCCGCTTTTCTTCCGCGGGTTGCAGATCGCCCGACTCTCGTTTAAACCATGCCAAGACTGAGACTCACCCTTCTGCCCGTTAATACTCGATTCCGCGCTGGGCCATCACGCCTTTTTCGTACGCGTGCTTCACCTGCTTCATCTCCGTGACGGTGTCAGCTGCCTCAATGATTGTCGGATGCGCATTCCGCCCCGTCAAGATTACGTGCACCTGCGGGGGTTTATGCTTGAGGGTCTCCACCACCTTGGCTGGGTCGAGCATGCCGTAGCTGATGGCGTAGTTGATTTCATCCAGGACCACCAGATCCCATTGACCGGACATGATGGCCTCGCGCGCTTCTTCCCACGCCTGCTCCACCATGCGGATGTCTTCCGGATCGGTCTCCGCGCCGCCCACCTTCACAAAACCCCGGCCCATTTGCTTCATTACAAAGTTATCGCCAAAGGCCTTCGCGGCATCCAGCTCGCCATAATGCCAGGAGCCTTTCAGGAACTGCAGCATCAGGACCTTCATCCCGTTGCCCACCGCGCGCAACGCTGTGCCCATGGCGGCCGTGGTCTTGCCTTTGCCCGGGCCGGTGTTCACGATGATGAGTCCGCGATGGGTGTCAGTCATTTTCTAGGTCCGGAGCCTACGAAGCACCTCTGCGGCTGAATGCTAACTGCTGGGTGCTGACTGCTGCTCAATGCCCCGTGTGATACGGGTGGCCTCTAAGAATTGTAAATGCCCTGTAGATTTGTTCCAGGAGCACGATCCTGGCCAGTTCGTGCGCCAGGGTCATCTTGCCGAAAGAAAGGATCAAGTCGGCCGCGCTGCGCGCCTGGTCGGAGAACCCGTCTGCCGGGCCGACTCCGAAGAACAGGTTCTGCGTGCCCCGGTCCTGCTGGTCGCGCAACAACTCGGCAAATTCCTCTGATGTAAATTGCCGGCCGCGCGCATCCAACAATACCAGCACCGGCCGCGTACGGCCTGCGGTGCTGCTGGTGATCTCCAGCAGAGCGGCTTCGCTTGCCAGCTCATGCGATTCCGTGGTCACGTAGCGCGAGACGCGCCTCAAGTACTCCTCTGTGAGGGCACGAAACGCTGCTTCCTTGGTTTTGCCAATCCACGCGATCTGCAGCTTCACGAGCTTTTACGCGTCCTCTTTTTGGCTTTCTTCTTGGCGCCTTTTGCGGCTTCTTTGCTGCGCGATGACGAACGGCTTCTGCCGCCGGCCTTCTTGCCGGCTGCGCGCGCTGTAACTGCGCGGCGAACTATCTTCTTTCTGGCCGCCGGCTTCTTTGCCAAGTCCGCGGGTGTCAGCCGGCGCGCAGACTTCCAGAGCCGCTCAAGGTCGTAGAATTTGCGCGCGCGCTCCGAGAAGATGTGGACCACGAAATCCACATAATCCAGCAGCACCCATTCCGACTGATTGTAGCCTTCAAGACTGTTCGGACGGGTCCCTGCCTGAACAAGCTGCCTTTCCACTTCGTCAGAGATAGCTTGGATCTGCCGTGGATTTGTGCCGCTGCAGAGGACAAAATAGTCAGTAAACGCGCCGGCATTGCGGTCCATTTCCAGGATGACCACATTCTCGCCCTTCTTGCTCTCGATGGCCTGGACGCAACGCGCAACTTGCTGCCTGGTGTTCAGGTTCATTCCCTTGCTGATCGCTCCTGATAACAAACTCCTGGCTCCTTAGCGGGGACGCGCATGCCGCCCGCCCCCTTCAAAAGATAGCACCTCGCCCGCGGCGATGGCTGGTTTTTCCTGCCTGGCCGCGCCACCCACGTACAGGCGCTCCTTCTTGATGTACTCAGCCACCAGGCGCGGCACGTAGCGGCTGAGCTGTTTCACGGACTGCCGCGCCGCGGCCCGAATCTGAGTGGATGAAACGCGCTCATGCACATCCGGCAGCAAGTGGATGGCTGCGCCACCGGCCAGGGAGATCTCTCCGTTCACACGCCGCCTGCGCAGGGCCTCCAGCGCGGAAACTGAAGGACGCAGCCTCTCCGGAAGCGCGCGGCCAACCTCAGCCAGAGAGTACCCAGGCCGCGCTGCGACGATGAAATCGCATTCCGTCAGCAACTCCTCCGGCTGGCGCCAGGTGGCGATGTCATGGAATGCATCCATGCCGATCAGGAAGTAGAGCTTGTCGGATTTCCTCAGCGTCTTCTTGAAACGCCGCACCATGTCAATCGAGTAGTTCGGCCCCCCGGTAGGCGCATCGAGGAGCGACGGAACAAAACGGGGTTCATCGGCCGCGGCCAGAGCCAGCATGGCAAAGCGGTGCTGAAAACCCGTCAACCTGCGCTTCTGCTTGTGCGGGGGAATATCCGCAGGGATGAAATACACCAGGCCCAGATTGAACTTCTCTGCTGCAGCCTGCGCCACCGCGAGATGCCCCAGGTGCACCGGATCAAAAGTCCCGCCGAACAGGGCAATCTTCATGCGCTATCCGGCCTTCCTCTTCTTGAACGCAGCGCGCTTGGGAATGCGGGGTCCCCGGCGAGCCCGGTTTTGGCTTGCTGGGGTGGTGCGGGGTCCCCGGCGAGCCCGGTTTTGGCTTGCTGGGGTGGTGCGCTTCTTGGCCTGCAACTTGCGCGCCTTGCGTGGAGCCACAGCCTTCTTGCGCGCGGGTTTCGGGCGTTTGTAAACGCCGTCGCGAATTTCCGCCAAGCGGTTGCCCAAAGCGTATTTCAGCTCGGGGATGCCCGCGCCGGTCACAGCAGAAATTTCGTAGAGATCGAGTGTTAGCTTCTTGCAGTGTTTGCGCAGCTTGGCCAGCTTCTCCGGATTCACCACATCCATCTTGGACGCGATCACGACCATGGGCTTCTTGTGCAGATCGGCGCCAAAGCTCTCCAGTTCCGTCACGATGACCTTGAAATCCTGCACCGGGTCAGGCCTGCCGCTGGCGTCAGATACATCGATCACGTGGGCCAGCACACGCGTGCGCTCGATGTGGCGCAGAAACTGCATGCCCAGGCCAGTGCCTTCATGAGCGCCTTCGATCAAACCGGGGATATCGGCAACCACGTAGCTTTGTTCGTCCGGCAGCTCGCCTATGGTGACCACGCCGAGGTTCGGCTCCAGCGTGGTAAAGGGGTAATCGGCGATTTTGGGACGCGCCGCCGAGATACGCGAAATCAAAGTTGACTTACCCACGTTGGGATAACCCACCAGCCCCACGTCGGCCAGCAGTTTCAATTCCAGGCGCAGCACGCGCTCTTCGCCCGGCTTGCCCAGCTCATGCTCCCGCGGCGCCTGGTGCGTGGGAGTAGCAAAGTGCTGGTTACCGCGACCGCCACGGCCGCCATGCGCGACAATCAGGCGCTCATCCGCGCGGGAAAAGTCGTAAAGCTTCTCGCCTGTCGCCTGGTCGTAAACAATCGTCCCCACCGGGACTTTCAACACCACGCTCTCGCCATCGCGTCCGGTGCAGTTGGAGCCTTCGCCGTGGCGTCCGCGCTCGGCTTTGTGTTCCGGATTAAAACGGAAATGAATGAGCGTGTTGTGGCGCTCGCTCGATTCCATGATGATGTCGCCGCCGCGGCCGCCGTCGCCCCCGGAGGGGCCGCCGCGGGGAACGAACTTCTCGCGACGAAAGGCCATGCAGCCGTTGCCGCCGTCGCCGGCCTTGATGCGGATGATGGCTTGATCAATGAACATGCTTCATATTGATTGTACCGTTCGCCGAAGGGATTCGTGTGGCATGCAACGATCGCCGCAACTCGGAGCCGTCTAGGGAAGGTGTTGCGTCAGCTCTTCTGGCTCATGGCGGCAAGACGGCGGTCGACTTCTTCCCGGCTCACCACTTCCACTTGCGTGGCGATGTACCAGTTGTTGCCGCAAAAATCGCGGACACTGGCCGTGCGATCACCGTAGAACTGGGTGGCCGGCTCCAGAAGTTTGGCCGCTCCAGCCTTGAGCGCGCGCTGATAGGCTGCGTCTGTGTCGGGTAGATACACCTGCAAGGCGCAGGGCATCGCAGGCCACTCTTGCGCGCAGTCCGCCAGCTCAACCACGGAGTCGCCGATTCTGACTGCGGCGTGGCCTATGGTGCCATCGGGTCTCGGATACACCGCGATTTCCTGCGCGCCAAACACTTCTTTCATGAAGGCAATCAATTTGGCCGCGCCGTTCACATGCAGGTAAGGAATCACCGTCTGATATCCAGCTGGTTGATAAACAACCTTGGTGTCCATGTTCCTCCGCTATTTTTTGGCCAGCGCCGCCATGCGCCGCTCCATCTCTTCCGGCGAGACATCTTCTTTGTGCGTGGCGATGGTCCATTTGTGGCCGAAGGGATCAATCACAGTCCCGCTGCGGTCGCCGTAAAACTGGTCGGCCAGCGGCTTGTTCACCGTGGCGCCGAGTGAGATTGCGCGATTGAAGACAGCATCCACGTCGTCCACGTAATGCAGAATGCCGACCGGAGAATTACCCAGCGTCTGCGGCCCTACGATGTTCATCTCCGGAAACTCATCGGCCAGCATCACGAATGAGTCGCCGAATTTCAGCTCCGCGTGGCCCACGCGGCCGTCCGGCTGAGGCATGCGCATGACTTCGATGGCGCCAAAGGCCTGTTTGTAAAAATCAATGGCTGCAGCTGCTCCCTTGATCACCAGATAGGGCGTGATGTTGTGATAGCCATCAGGAATCGGTTTCGCTTTGCTTACCATGGCCTTCTCCTTTCGCCAGCTCCCGTTCAGGAACTATCTTCTTGTCAGCCGGCAGACTCCGCCCCAGGGACGCGAGCCTTGTCGTCCCTTCGATTCTGGGAGCAGCGACAAAAGCCGCATGCCGAAAGAGAGCCGACCGATTTGTGCTGCGGTCTTGAGCATGGAATACACTTCCACCGGCTTCCAGCCGCAGGCGGTGAAGAATTCCGGTCCCTCTTCCGGGCCAAACTTGAGCGGGGATCCGGCTTTACTCAGGGCCGGCAATTCCTTTTGCAACATCTTGAGCAAACCGGGCGAGCAGAGATCAATGGCCCAATCGCGGAAGTTGGGCTGCGCGGCCAGGTCATTGCCCAGGGCCGTCACTTCATCGCGGGCCAGATACACCAGCAATCCCTCAGTCATCACCAACGCCTTTTTGGCCCGGGCGCCTAGTTCGGCAAAGAGTTTGCGCCGCGCCGGCACGTCCGCCAGATTCATACGGACACGCTGCAATGAACAGCGCGGCCTCTCGTCGCGCAAGATCGTTTCCTTGTAGTCGATGATTCCCGGCAGATCCACTTCCACCCACTGCAAGGATGCGGGAAGGTCCATGCGATACGGCCGGGTATCGAGCCCCGCGGCAAGGTTGATGACCATGTCCGTGCCGTTCTTGATTTGGTCGCTGACGATCTGGTCGAAGCGCACGGTGCGGGCCACATAAGGCCAATCAGGCGAGGCTTTGGCCCTCATGGCAGCGGCGATCTTTTCGCCTCGCTCCCCGGCCAACCGCCGCGCAAAGGGATCGCGGAACAGGGCGTCCGGCCGCTCCGTTTCGCGGGCGCGATAGATCGCTACCCACAGTGCGGTATCAGAAATGTCGCGGACCAGGGGCGTGGTTTGGCTGCTTTCGCTCATCGTCCTCCCCCAATACTAGTCATTTCCTGTCAAAAAAACATAAGCCCCGCGCTCGGCGGGGCTGGAACATGCACTTGTGAATTGCTCGCGGCTAGGCCTTGGCAGTTTTCTCCGCCGGCTCCACGATCACGAAACGGCCGCTCGTGCCTTTGTCCACGAACTTGATGGTGCCGGTGACCTTGGCGAAAAGCGTGTCGTCCTTGCCCCGGCCAACGTTCGCGCCCGGCTTGATGCGCGTGCCGCGCTGCCGCACGATGATGGAGCCTCCGGGAACCAGCTGTCCGCCGAAAGCCTTTACGCCCAGGCGCTGTGCATTGGAGTCGCGCCCGTTTCTTGAACTGCCTAAACCTTTTTTGTGTGCCATAACAAATCCTTCCGCGAATAATCCTGGTTATTTCTTTTTGCCTTTGCCGGGAGCTTTCTTGGCTGCACTCTTCTTGGCGGCAGGCTTTTTGGCGGCCTTCTTTGCTGCAGCAGCCTTCGCTTTGGGCTTGGCAGCTTCATGCTCCCCCTCGGCGGGCGCCGGCTTGGTTTTCTTTTCTGGCAGCGCAGGCGCGGTGAACTTCTGCCCGTCAAAGGCGATTTCAGTAATCCGCACCGCGGTAAACGGCTGGCGATGACCGTAGATCTTCTTGTACTGCTTCTTGCGCTTGAAATGGAAGACCAGTATCTTGTCCGCGCGGCCGGTTTCCATGATCTGGCCGCTCACCACTGCGCCTTTCCCCGGACCAATCTGGCCTTCCTGGCCACTCACAGCCAGCACATCGTTGAATTCCACCGTCTCGCCTTCACCGGCCGGCAGCTTCTCAATCTTCACCACATCTCCGGGAGCCACACGATACTGTTTCCCCCCGGCGCGAATCACCGCGTACATAACTCTCTCCAGCGCCCTTTCCAAACCACAGTCAGGAAAAGACTTACGATAGACTTGAGGATTGCTGATTTGCTCTTCTTGGTTTGCTCTGGCGCCTTCCACACAGGCAGGAACTACACTTCTCGCAAACCTTGTAATTTTAACGTGATAGCGGGGGCACGGTCAAATTCAGCATGGTTAATGGCACGATGCCGCATAATGGGGCCCATGCAGATTCTCCTCCGCGGCTTGCTCGTGGCAGCTTACCTGTTGCTTGGAATGGCAGCGTTTGTTTTGTGCATGGGACTCATAGGCGTTTCACTTCCGCGACGAGTTCCGATGTTCCTTATCCTTCCGGTCTTCCCGATTTTTGGGGCCGCCGTCTTCGTAGGTCGCCAGTTAACGAGCGGCTTCACGGAGAGAGAAGTCCGCAAGTCTCACTGGAAGATCCTGCTGCGCGGCTGTCCACCCTGGGCGATAAAGGTGGTTACTGTTTTGGGTTGGATGACGATGGCCAGTTTTGCAATCCTGGTATTCGCACCGGCATCACGCCGCGACGAACTGGCTATGCGAATCGTGTTTCCGGTCTACGGGACGGGCTTTGCAAGTTACTCACTTGCGGTCTTTTATTCCGCGTTGCATCTTGGTAACGAACGTCGGGTCTGCAGCAAAGGCCATGATGTTTCTCCCATGCAGAAATACTGTCCTGAATGCGGCGAACTCCTGAATCCCGGGTCCGACCAAGTCGAAAACAGTTAGTTCAGCTCAGAAAATTTCTCGGCGTGCTCTATGCCTGCGCGGTGGAGACCAGCACGGCAAAGAAGTGGCAGATCGACCCTGCCAGCACAAACAGATGCCAGATGGCGTGATGGAAGCGCTTGTAATCGAAGGCAAAGAACAGGACGCCCAGCGTGTAACAGAGGCCGCCAACGAAAACCAGCACCAGTCCCGTGGTAGGCAGGTGCAAAAACAATTGCCGTACCGCCACAACCGCCAACCATCCCATCCCCAAATAGATAACCACGGAAGTGCGGGGAAAGCGTCCGATGAAGAACACCTTGAAGACCACGCCGCACGCCGCCAGCGCCCATATGATCGCCAGCAATGACCAGCCCCAGGCGCCGCGCAGGCTGATCAGCGCAAACGGCGTATAAGTCCCCGCGATGAGCAGATAAATCGCAGCATGGTCCAGGATCCTCAGCAGGCGCTTGGCGCGCGGCATCCGGACCCCATGATAGGCGGTGGAGACGCCATAGAGCAGCACCAGGGTCACGCCATAAATGCTGTAAGAAATGAGTTGCCGGGCGCTGTGGTGGAGACTGGCAAGCGTGACCAGGACGGCCAGGCCAGCCAAGGCCAGGGCCACTCCGAGCCCGTGCGTGACGGCGTTGAGCAACTCGTCATGCACCCACTCGGGCAAAGCGAGAATCCGGGACCGGCGAAACTGCATATTGATTAGACGCCGGAAACGCGATTAACGTAGATAGGCTTTCCAGAAGAAGTAGCTGGACATGCTGAATCCCAGCGCGATTACGAAGTAGCGTACTTTCTTCGGGTCAAGACGTTGCACGTACCAGGCGCCGGCGTATCCGCCGATGGCCGCGCCCGTGAGCATGAGCAGCGCTTGCGGCCAATAAACCGCCCTCGCAGCGATGAACACGCCCACCGCTACCGCATTCCCGCAGGTCACCAGCAGCGTTCTCAGGCCGTTCATGGCGTGAATGTCCTCCAGGCCCATGACCGCCAGCACCGCCATGATGACAAACCCGACACCCGCGCCGAAGTATCCCAGATACACAGCCAGCAGCGCCTGAAGCAGCGTCATGCCGGCGACTCGGCGCAGTGAAGGGCCGCTCTCACTGTGGTGCCGCGCTACCCAGCGGTTGATCTGGCGGCCCAGGCTGAACATTACGGTGGCCGTAAGCAGCAGCCAGGGAATCAGTTTGTCGAACGTGGCCGGGCGCGTCTTTAGCAGCAACGCCGCGCCCACCGCACCGCCCAGAAACGTGATCACGATCAGGGGCAGCATGCGTCGGAGCAGGCCCGCATTGAGCGCATGGCGATACGCGCCGGTGGAAGCCACAGTGCCTGGCCACAGCGCAACAGTATTGGTTGCGTTGGCTGGCACTGAAGGGATGCCCATGAACAGCAGCGTAGGGAAGGTAATAAAACTTCCACCGCCGGCGATGGAGTTGAGGAGCCCTCCCACCGTCGCCACGCCGAAAAGTATTGCTGCGTCCGATGAACTCACCTTTCAGTGTAACAAGCCCGTTCTTCCCGCGAGGCAGATGCGCCCGCGACGGAAATATTCTTCGTCCTCAGTGAAGTCAGGAACATCCATTCACCCGAAAGGGTCATGATGCCTGAGAAAGCTGCCTTCCTCACCTTTCTGTTTGCTGCGTTCATGCTCAACATCGCTCCTGGTCCGGACATGTTGTACGTGATCGGCCGCAGCGTGGGCCAGGGACGTCGCGCCGGCACAGTCTCTGCGCTGGGAATCTTTGCCGGCTGCTGGGCCCACATTTTGGCTGCGGCCTTCGGAGTCGCTGCTTTGTTGCGTTCATCCTCGCTTGCGTTTGATCTTGTCCGCTACGCCGGCGCGGGATACTTGCTTTACCTGGGCGCAAAAATGATCGTTCAGCGAGAAAACGTGGCCGTTCACGATCTGCCACCCGAACCTCTGAGCGCCATCTTTCGCCAAGGCGTAATCACCAACGTGCTCAACCCCAAAGTTGCGTTGTTCTTCCTGGCGTTCTTACCGCAGTTTGTTGACGCCCGCCGTGGCAGCGTGGCCCTGCAGATTCTTATGCTCGGCTTCATCTTCAACATTGGCGGCACGCTGGTGAACCTGACCGTCGCTTACGCCGGAGGAACAGCCGGTGAGCTTTTGCGCCGCAGCCGCCGCTTCACTCAACTGCAACGATGGTTCACCGGGCTGGTCTTCATCGGGCTGGGCGCTAGACTGGCCAGGCAGCGGCGCTGAAAGAGCGCGCTATCGTTTCTTTTTGTCAATCCACTTCTCGATGTGCGGCGGCGGCGTCCATTCCGTAAGCCGATGCAGCATTCCTCGTGGCGTTGACGCCACCAGCACCAGTTGGCTGTTCTCCTGGGTCACAAATTGTTCGTCCACCGCATGGTCCAGAACCGCCAGCAACCCGTCCCAATATTTTTCTACATTCAACAAGCCGCAGGGCTTCTGCTGGATGCCCAATTGCGACCACGTCACCACTTCGCAAAACTCCTCCAGCGTGCCGTAGCCGCCGGGCAAGGCGATGAATGCGTCCGCCAGGTCCGCCATCAGCGCTTTGCGCTCGTGCATGGTTTCTACAACATGCAGTTTGGTCACGCCGCGATGGCCCACTTCCCGCTGCAGCAGCGACTCCGGAATCACGCCGATGACTTCGCCACCCTTGCGCATCACCGTATCGGCGATTACGCCCATCAGCCCGATGCAACCGCCGCCATACACCAGTCCTATCCCGCCCTCCGCCAGCAACTCGCCCAGTTCCTCCGCGGCCTTCCCGTACGCAGGCCGCGCGCCCAGCGACGATCCGCAGAACACGCAGATGCGCTTGAGCTTCTTCACCTCGACTGCGCGGCCTTTCCTGCAGCCTCCAGGGCCGCATGCATGTCGGGATGTTCGGCCAGGACCTGTTCCATGCATTCGCGTCCCAGGCGTTCGCCCCACGCCCTGCCGGCATCGCTCAACTCGGTCACCAGTAGCGGTAGTTCAGAGACCGCTTTCTGGCCCAGCGGTGTTTCGTAGAACTTGATCAGGCCCTTGATTTCCTCGTGGGAAAAATGCTTGTCATAGGCCACAACGGACATGTCGATGAGCTGCTGCAGGTCGGCCCGGGCCTTGAATTTGTCGAAGAAGAGGTCGATCAGCTTGTCGCGATAATCTCCAGGAGGCAGCGCGTTGGTCAACGCGGGTCGAATGTTGGTAGTCGCGGACTCCATCATGTTCTTCATCAGGGCCTTGGTGCCGACCAGGTCCAGCAGCCGGCGAATGTCGGCTTCTTTGGCGGAATCGATCTTGCTCTGTGATGCCACGGCTGTCGGTTTGGCCGCTCGTTTCGCCGCTGCGGCCGCTGCAACCGGCGACGAACCGTCCTGTGCTGTCGCGGAAGCAAGCCCGAGTAACACAAATACACTGATCGCAACAAATGCCTTCATGAACCCTCCTGTCAGTCTTCTGTGGGAAGTGCAACAATTCTTACACGCCTCTTGCATATCAGCACAAAACAAAAGCGAGGGATGATCCGCATCCCTCGCCTTTTGCTCATGACCTGGCGTGCTCTTTACTTCATGGCGAAGAACTTCTCCACGTCGGCATCCACGGTAGGCAACGCCATGGCTTCCTGGCGCAAGTTCTCAAACAGGATGCTGGTGAGGTAGCGCTCGCCAAAGTCCGGCACCACCACCACAATCGTCTTGCCTGCATTTTCCGGCCGCGCCGCGAGTTGGAGCGCCTTGGCCACAGCCGCTCCGCCGGAAATGCCGATGAAGATTCCTTCTTCCTTCACCATCCGCTTGGCTGTCTCCAGTGATTCGTCCAGCGTCACCGTCATTACTTCATCGATCATGTCGGTGCGCAGCACGTCCGGCACAAATCCGCCGCCGATCCCCTGGATCTTGTGCGGACCAGGCTTGCCGCCGGAGAGCACCGGGGAATCCACCGGCTCCACCGCGACAATCTTGAAGCTCGGCTTTTTGGGCTTGATGTACTCGGCCACGCCGGTCAGAGTTCCGCCCGTGCCCACGCCGGAAACCAGGATGTCGGCCTTGCCATCCGTGTCATTCCAGATTTCCGGTCCTGTGGTCTCGCGATGGATCTTGGGGTTCGCGGGGTTGGCAAACTGCTGCAGGATCACGCCGTTCGGTGTCTGCTTCAGGATCTCATTGGCCTTGGCAATGGCGCCTTTCATGCCCTTGGGCCCCGGCGTAAGGATGATTTCCGCGCCGAACGCCAGCAGGACAACTCTCCGCTCCAACGTCATCGTCTCCGGCATCACCAGGATCAGCCGGTATCCGCGCGCGGCTGCGGCAAAGGCAATACCGATTCCCGTGTTGCCGCTGGTAGGCTCGATCAGGACGGTCTTGCCCGGCTCGATCTTGCCTGCCTTTTCTGCTTCATCCACCATGCTCACGCCGATGCGGTCTTTCACGCTGTGGCATGGGTTAAAGCCCTCCAGCTTGGCCAGCACCGTCGCGCCCATGCCCGCCGTGAGCTTGTTCAGTCGCACCAGCGGCGTCCGGCCGATGGTCTTGGTTATGTCTGTATAAGTGTTCATCTCTCACCTTTCCTTTTTTCCAGCCATGCTGAAATTCAGGCGTCCCGCGAGAGGTATATAAGATTACGCTTCAGGCCGTGCGGAAGCAAAGAATTCCACCTGACCAGCCGACGTTGTCGGGGTGGGCGATCATGTACGATCATAGCGATTTTCGGCCATTTTGACTTTCTCAGCCTCCGCGTCTCCGCGGTGATTCTGTTGCTTGTTTCCCGATTCCGACGATTACGCGCGATGTCAGCGATCACAGCAAAACGGTTTTCAATCATCAATCTTTGGCAGTTTTGGCAATCCTGGCAATTTTTGACTCGTCCCTTGCTCTAAAATCACCGCCATGCCCAACCCTGGCCCGCTCGCGGGAATCCGTGTTGTCGACTTTGGAAGGTTCATCGCCGGTCCCTACTGCGCCATGCTGCTCGCGGACATGGGCGCCGACGTGGTACGAGTAGACCGCCGCCAGGGCAGCGAAGACCGCTACCTCGCGCCCGTCGCTGACTCCGGTGAAGGCACACTGTTTCTTTCTCTCAACCGCAACAAGCGCAGCCTCACACTCGATACCGCCAAGCCGCAATCGGCGGAGATCATCCGCCGCCTGGCCTCGCAAGCGGACGTGGTTGTGGCCAACCTGCCGACCGACGTGTTGGCCAAGATGGGGCTCGACTACGAAACCTTGCGCGCCATCAAGCCCGACATCATCCTGGCCCGCATCTCCACCTTCGGCCCGGACGGGCCGTACGCCCAGCGTGTAGGCTTTGACGCCGTGGCCCAGGCCATGTCCGGCGCCATGAGGCTCACCGGCTTCCCCGGCGCGCCGGTGCGTTCCGTTGTGCCCTTCGCCGACTTCGGCACCGCGTTGCACACGGCTTTCGGCGTGATGGTGGCGCTCTACCATCGCACCCAGACCGGCCAGGGACAACTGGTGGATGGCTCGTTGCTCGCAACCGGCATCACCTTCATGAACTCGCTGCTCGCAGAGCGGGCAGTGCTGGGCCCAGGCCTTGAACGCCGCCAACAGGGAAACGCCGGCTTCCATGCCGCTCCTGGTGACGCTTTCTGCACGCGCGATGGCTGGATCGTGGTCTCCGTCATCGGCTCAGACATGTTTGCTCGCTGGGCACGCCTCGTTGGACGCCCCGACCTTGTCGCCGATCCCCGCCTCGCCGACGACATCAGCCGCGCCAATCACCGTGATGTGATCACTGAAGCCATGAATGCCTGGCTGGCCAGCCGCACGACCGCCCAGGCGATCGCTGAACTTGAATCGGCCCGCATCCCCGCCGGGCCGGTGCTTGATTTGGACCAGGTGCTCGATGATCCCCAGGTCAAGGCGAAGGAGTTGCTGAAGATCGTCGACTATCCCGGCGCGCCTCGGCCGGTGCCTTTGGCCGATACCGCGGTGCGTCTCTCAGCCACACCCGGTGGCATCCGCCATCGCGCACCGAAGTTGGGCGAGCACACGAATGAGGTACTGGCGGAGCTGGGCTACAACGAAAAGGAAATCGAGGAGCTCCGGGCGGCGGAGGCGGTGTGAAAGCAACTGCGGATTCTAGAACCTAGCGACAAAGATGCCCGCCTCTAGCACTCGCTCATGCGAGAGGCGGGCCCAGGGACAAGCGCGAAGCCCTGCGATTCAGTTGATGGATGAATCGCTGTCCCGCGAAGTGTCTTCAGTCCTTGTCGTCGTCCTTGTCGTCATCCTTGCCTGCGGGGCCGCAGTCCTTATGACGGCCGCCTTCACGTTCGTGCTCACGCTTCATATGCTCGTTGAATTTTTCGGCTTCCTTCTCAGTCTCTTGCTTATCCGGAGGCCTCATCTTCTGTGCCGGTGCCACTTCCCTCTGTGGCGCCGCCTGTCCCGGCTGGAACGAGACTGGCATCACTGCCGGCGCCTCATCTAACGTTGCTGCCCTGCGGAAGGTGGGAATGATCCCATGGCCGGCGAGAATCACGCAGCCAAGCCGCCGCTTCCCCTTCTCCCATTTCGGCCCACCATGTCCCAGAAATACAGCAACGGCGCTGCTGCTGTCATGCATGTAGACGACCCCGGACGGAGGGAAACTGGAGATGCTAGGGGTGTGGACCAGCAGCGGAGCTTTGTTGTGCACCGTCGCTCCGGGGAAGCTCCCGCAGGCGGGAATATCAATTTGCGCAAAGACATTGAAGTAGCTGCGGGCAGGAAAATCCGGCGGTGAGCCCGCAGGGGCGTGGTTGGATACAACTTCGCCCCGGCTGATCCGGTTCGG
>DASVFK010000297.1:0-10364 GCA_036380095.1 Candidatus Angelobacter sp.
ACAGGGAAACCGAGTAGCAGCGCGTAACAACAAGGCGTCTGCTGCGTAACAAGGAAAAGAAAAGTGCCAACGAATCTTTCAACATTACGGCCACCCAAGGGCGCCACAGCCAACCGCAAGCGCGTGGGCCGGGGCATGGGCAGCGGCATGGGCAAGACTTCAACCCGTGGCCACAAAGGCCAGGGTTCGCGTTCCGGCTCGCGCCTGTTGCGCGGCTTTGAAGGCGGACAGATGCCGCTGCATCGCCGCCTGCCCAAACGCGGCTTCACCAACATTTTCCGGACGGAGTACCGGGCCATCAACCTGGAACGCATCGTCCAACTGGGAGAGAAGAACGTTACCCAGGAAACGCTGGTAAAAAACGGCCTGGCGCACAAGAACGACCTGATCAAAATACTGGGCGATGGCGAACTCAAGTCCGCGATCAACGTGCAGGCGCACAAGTTCTCCAAGTCGGCGCAGGAAAAGATCGCCAAAGCCGGCGGCAAGGCGGAGCTGATCGGCGCACCGGCCCCGGAAAACACCAAGCAGGAACCCAAGCAGTCCAAGAAGAAGTAGATTATGTTTGAGAAACTGGCAAATATCTTTCGCGTGCCCGACCTTCGCAAGCGTGTGCTGTTCACGCTGTCGATGCTGGCCGTGTATCGTCTCGGTTCGCACATCCCCACGCCCGGCATCAATACGGACATGCTGCAGAAAGCGTTTGAGCAGCAGAGCGGCGGGCTGCTCGGGTTTTACGATCTGTTCAGCGGCGGCAACCTGCGCAAGCTCACGATCTTTGCGCTGGGCATCATGCCCTATATCACCGCCTCCATCATCCTGCAGTTGCTCACGGTGGTGTGGGAACCGCTGGCGCGCCTGCAGAAGGAAGGCGAACTGGGGCGGCGCAAAATCACCCAGTGGACGCGCTACCTGACCCTGGTGCTCTCCTTCCTGCAAAGCCTCGGTATCGCGGTCACGTTGCAGAACCAGAATTTTGTGCTGGAGCCCGGGCTGAAGTTCATCTTTATGACCATCATCACGCTCACCACGGGCAGCATCTTCATCATGTGGCTGGGCGAGCAGATCACGGAGCGCGGCATCGGCAACGGCATGTCGTTGCTGATCTTCTCCGGCATCGTGGTGGGATTGCCGCGCGCGGTGACCGATCTCTATACCAAGGCCAAGCAGGCGGCCTGGGGCAGCTTCACCATCCCGGCGATGGTTGTGCTGATCGCGGTCATGGTCCTGGTGGTGGCGTTCATCGTATTCATGGAGCGTTCTGAGCGGCGCATTCCCGTGCAATATGCCAAGCGTGTGGTGGGACGCCGGATCATGGGCGGCCAATCCACGCACCTGCCGCTGCGCGTGAACTCCGGCGGCGTGATGCCGGTGATCTTTGCCTCCTCCCTGCTGAGTATCCCGCAGATGTTGACCTACTCGGCGGCTTTCCGCCCTGGAGGCAGCCTGCACAAAGTCTTTGGCGGCATGCTGGAGCAGTTGAAGTGGGGCGAACCCTTGTACACTCTGCTCTATGCCGCAGGCATCATCTTTTTTGCTTACTTTTACGTGTCCATCGTGTTCAATCCGGCGGACGTGGCGGACAACATGCGCAAGCATGGCGGGTTCATTCCCGGCATCCGGCCAGGTCATCGCACGCGCGACTACATCAACGAGGTGCTCACGCGCGTGACTCTGGTGGGCGGCATCTACCTGATCCTGATTTCGCTGATCCCGGAATGGATGATCGCCGGCATTCACCTGAACCATATGCCCTGGTGGCTGGGCCAGAGGTTCTTTGAGCAGTTCCCCAACTGGATCCTCAACGGCCTGGGCGTGACTTTTTACTTTGGCGGCACGTCGCTTCTGATCGTGGTGGGCGTGGCCATGGACACGGTGAACCAGATCGAGTCGCAGCTGGTGATGCGCCACTATGAGGGCTTTACCTCCCGCAGCGGGCGCATCAAGGGAAGGAGACTCTGGAATTAAGTCCATGGCTGCCGATGCCGGTTCCTCATCCGTCGCGCCTGTGGTGGGCCCCATCATCCTGCTGGGCGCCCCGGGTGCGGGCAAAGGCACTCAGGCCCAGATGATCGCCACACGTTACGGCATTCCCCAGATTTCCACCGGGGACATCTTGCGCAGCAACGTGGCCCGGGGAACGGAATTGGGCCGGAAGGCCGACCCGATCATGAAGTCGGGCCAACTGGTCCCGGACGAACTGATGCTGGCCATGGTGGGGGACCGCCTCCGCCAGCCCGACTGCCAGCGCGGGTACATCCTGGATGGGTTTCCCCGCACCGTGGGCCAGGCGGAATGGCTGGACGGTTATCTGGGGACCGTGACCTTCGGCGAACGGCGCATGGCCCCGGTTGTGATGAACATAGAAGTCGGCTATAATCAATTACTGCAACGGCTTACGGGCCGTCGCTCTTGTCCGGCAGACGGCAAGATTTATAACATCTACTTCCAGCCGCCCCAAAAAGAAGGCTTGTGTGATTCCTGCGGCGCGCCATTGGTGCAGCGCAAAGACGACAAGGAAGAAGTTATTTCCGAGCGGTTGAAGAGTTATGAACGCCAGACCCTGCCCCTGGTGGAGTACTACCGCCGGAAGGGCCGTTTGCGCCAATTGAACGGAGAGCGGCCGGTGGAGGAGATCGGGGCGGAGATTGTCGGCCTTCTGGAAGGCAAGACTGCGGCGGCAGAGCGATGATCAACTGCAAGTCACAGACGGAACTGGAAAAGATGCGCCGCAGCGGGCAGATTGTGCGGCAGGTGCTGGATTCGGTAAAAGGTCTGGTCCGTCCGGGCGTGTCCACCATGGACCTGGAGCGCGCCGCGGAAGAGAAGATCAAAGAACTGGGCGCAAAGCCGGCATTCAAAGGGTATTACGACTACCCCTGCGTGCTTTGCACCTCAGTGAACAATGAGATCATCCACGGCATTCCGTCGGAAAAACGGGTGCTCAAGGATGGCGACATTGTTTCCATTGACTGCGGCGTGGTGCTCGATGGCTATTATGGCGATGCCGCCATTACGGTGCCGGTGGGCGGCACTCTGGCGCCGGAATTGAAGAAGCTTCTGGAAGTAACGGAAGAATCGCTGAAGAAGGCGATCCAGGAAGTCCAACTGGGCAAGACGGTAGGGGATGTGGGCGCCGCGGTCCAGGAATATGTTGAAGCCCATGGCTTCAGCGTGGTGCGCGAGTTTGTGGGCCATGGAATCGGGACGCGGCTGCACGAAGACCCGCAGGTCCCCAACTTCGGCACGCGCGGCCACGGAACGCGGCTGCGTGAAGGCATGGTGCTGGCGATTGAGCCCATGGTCAATGCAGGCAAGCCGGGCGCACGAGTTCTGGACGATAAGTGGACCGCGGTGACCGAGGACGGCAGTTTCAGCGCTCATTTTGAGCACACCGTGGCGGTAACACGGAATGGGCCCCTGGTGCTGACGGAGTAAAAAAGCTGCTAGCGGTTAGCTGCTAGCGCGCGCTGCAACAGATTTGCTTTCGGGCCGCATCTTGCCGAGGGCGGATCCGGTTGGTGGTAGATGATTCTTGCTAGAAGCTAGCGGCTAGAAGCTGGTTTCAAGGAGCTGAGTGAGCAAAGAAGACGCGATTGAGGTAATGGCGACGGTGATCGAACCGCTGCCCAATGCCATGTTCCGGGTGGAACTGGAGAACAAACATCAGGTGCTGGCGCACGTTTCGGGAAGAATGCGCAAGAATTTCATCCGCATTCTCCCCGGTGACAAGGTCGCGGTGGAACTCTCACCCTATGACCTGACTCGTGGCCGCATCGTATATCGGTATAAATAGGATTTGGTAATTGGGTAAGTTGGCAATTGAAAACGAATTACTCATTTACGAAATTACCCAATTACCAAATAAGCAAAGGGCTTGGCCGGCACGCAGCGGCCTTAAGCTCGATGAGTAAAGTGAGCGGAAACCATGAAGGTTCGAGCATCGGTCAAGAAAATTTGCGACAAGTGCAAGATCGTGCACCGCAAGGGCGTGGTGCGCGTGATTTGCGAGAATTCGAAACATAAGCAGAGACAGGGATAAGGCAATTTACAATTGACAAAGATTGAAAATTGAAAACCGCCGGGTCAACAGATCTCGGCGATCTTTGGCAATCTTGGCAATTCTGGCAATTGACAATTCGATCGGGATGAAGGCCCTTGCCGGACTGTAAACCGATCAGCACAAGGGTCAAGGAGAAAACATGGCACGTATTGCAGGCGTTGATCTTCCACGCAACAAGCATGTGGACATCGCGCTGACCTATATTTACGGGATCGGCAACTCGCGGGCCAAGCGCCTGCTGGGAACGGCCAAGGTCGAGCCGATGAAGAAGGTCCAGGACTTGAACGAAGACGAGGTCAACCGTATTCGCCAGGCGATTGAAGCGGAAGGCGATGTGGAAGGTGATCTGCGCAAGGACATCTCCATGCACATCAAGCGGCTGATTGAAATCGGCTCGTACCGCGGGTTCCGCCATCGCCGCAACCTGCCGGTCCGGGGACAGCGCACCCACACCAATGCGCGTACCCGCAAAGGACCACGCAAAGGCACGGTCGCGCAGAAGAAGAAGGCCACGGCGAAAACCTAAACCGGCCCTTGGCCTTTGGCCATTAGCCCTTGGTTTGAATATGGATGTGTCCGGCTTTATGGCCGGCCCAAAAAGAAGAGCAGAGAAAAACTTTTATGGCGAAAGCAGCAGCCGGTGGCGCGGCCACAGGCACAAAAGGCAAGAAGAAGGTATTCAAGAAGAAGGAGCGCAAGAATGTCCCGCACGGCTTGTGCTACATCCAGGCCTCCTTCAACAACACGATTGTGACCATCACGGACGGTGAGGGCCGCACGCTGGCGTGGAAGAGCTCCGGTTCGCTGGGCTTCCGCGGATCGCGTAAAGGCACGCCGTTTGCCGCGCAGCAGGCGGCGATGAATGCCGCCAACCAGGCGCGCGACCACGGCATGCGTTCCGTGGAAGTGCGCGTGAACGGCCCCGGCTCGGGACGTGAGTCGGCCATCCGCGCTTTGGCCGCCGCAGGGCTGGACGTAAAGCAGATCAAGGACGTTACGCCCATCCCGCACAACGGCTGCCGGCCGCCCAAGCGGCGCAGGGTGTAGCGTGACCGCCGCCTCGGAGACGGCGCAGCGTGCCAAGCTGGCCCGTCTGGTGCCGATGGCGCATGTGGCGGAGGTTCGAAAGTCCGCGGAGTTCTACCAGTTGCTCGGTTTTGAAGTGAAGAACACGGTGGAGAACCAAGGGCAACTGCAATGGGCATGGCTCAAGAACGGAGGCGCGGACCTGATGCTGGCGCGCTCCGCCAGGCCGATGAATCCGGGAGCGCAGGACATTTTGTTTTACATGTACGCGCCTGATGTGGCCGCGTACCGCGCCGGGTTGGAAGCGAAAGGCGTGAAAGTCGGGCCCTTGAAGTACCCGTTTTACTCGCCGCGAGGCGAATTCCGCATCGACGATCCGGACGGTTACACGCTGTTCGTATCGCACGCGGATTGAAGGCACAAGCTACTAGCGGCTAGCTTCTAGCTGCTAGTGAAACGATTTTGCTAGGAGCTAGTGGCTAGCCGCTAGCAGCTAGTTGGGATCGGGAAGAAAGGGCAGCCACCCCGTAAACCGATCGACACTGAAGAAACAGGAGATGAAATGGCAAGATATAAAGGTGCGGTTTGCCGCCTTTGCCGTCGCGAAGGCATGAAACTATTCCTGAAAGGGGCCAAGTGTTTCACCGACAAGTGCCCCGTCGAGAAGCGCAACTTTGCGCCTGGCCAGCACGGCAAGGACCGCAAAGCCAAGGTGGTGGGCTACGGCCTCCAGCTGCGCGAGAAACAAAAGACCAAGCGCATCTACTTCACGCTGGAAAACCAGTTCCGCAATTACTTTGAGAAGGCCGCGCGCAAACCGGGCGTGACCGGCGAACTGTTGTTGCAGCAGCTGGAACGCCGCTTGGACAACGTGATTTACCGCCTTGGGTTCGCCACGTCACGCCGCCAGGCGCGGCAGCTTGTGCGCCATGGCCACGTTGACGTGAATGGCCGCCGCGTGAATATCCCGTCGTTTGAAGTGAGCGCGGGCGACGAGATCCAGGTGCGCGAGAAAGCCCGTAAATTTACCGTGGTCGAAGGCGCGCGCGAATTTTCCAGTCACCAACCGGTGGTTGCCTGGCTGGAGGTGGACCGCGACAACCTGAAAGGCCGCGTGCTTTCGCTGCCCAAGCGCGAAGATATTGCCACGCCGGTGAATGAGCAGTTGATCGTGGAGTTGTACAGCAAGTAAGGGCTGTGAGCTGCGAAGGTTTCTTTGGAGCGGTTTGATGCCTAAAGACCTGACATGCATCAAATGCAATGGCAGGATGGAGATTGGCTTTCTGCGGGACCACGTCTCTAACGGAGGCAGCGTTCCCGGGCAATGGATCGCCGGCGTTCCGGAACAAGGATGGCGCGGAGCCAAGATTCGCAACAAGGCCAGATATGTAGTCGAGGTCTTTCGCTGCAGAAAGTGTGGCTATCTTGAGCAATATGCCCGAATGGAGTTGCCTGCAGCAGGGATCTTGCTAAATGACTAGAAAAGTTTGCCGGCAACTGGCGGTTTAAGCCTTTGCCGCACAATCACCCGCACCAGAACAGCCTTGCGCTATGGAGCGCATGCGCCCAACGGAGCGGAGTTGAAAGGAAAACGCAATGGTACTTTGGAGAGGATTTCAGAAACCCAAGCGTCTCGCTACGGATACCGAGACACTCACCGATAAATACGGCCGCTTTTACGCGCAGCCGTTTGAACGCGGATTCGGCACCACCATCGGCAACGCCCTGCGGCGCGTGCTGTTGTCATCGATTGAAGGCGCGGCAGTTACCGCGGTGAAGATTGAAGGAGTGCTGCACGAGTTCCAGTCCATTCCCGGAGTGGTGGAAGACGCCACCGACATCATCCTGAACCTGAAGCAGGTTCCCTTCAAGCTCAATGGAGACGGACCCAAGGCCATCTACTTGAAGACCGACCAGCCGGGCGTCGTGACCTCCGGCATGATTGAGGCTGATGCCGACGTGGAAGTGCTGGACAAGGACGTTTACATTGCTACCGTGTCGGAAGGCGGCAAGCTGGACATGGAGATGCGCTTGAAGCGCGGCCGCGGCTACGTGGCGGCCGACAAGAATTTTGACGAAGACCTGGGCCTGGGCTTTATTCCCATTGACTCCGTCCATTCCCCCGTGCGCAAGGTGAACTACACGGTGGAAGCGGCGCGCCTGGGCCAGATCACCGACTACGACAAGCTGGACATCGAGATCTGGACCAACGGCTCCATTGCTCCGGCGGACGCGCTGGGTCTTGCCGCCAAGCTGCTCAAAGACCACATGACCATCTTCATCAATTTCGAGGAAGAGCTGGAGACGGAAGCGCGTGGCGAAGAGCGGCCTTTGATCAAGAACGAAAACCTGAACCGCTCGGTCGAAGAGCTGGAACTTTCCGTGCGCAGTTACAACTGCCTGAAGAACGCGAATATCCAGACCATCGGCGAGCTGGTGCAGAAGACTGAAACGGAAATGCTCAAGACCAAGAACTTCGGCCGCAAGTCGCTCAACGAGATCAAGGAAATCCTGGCCTCGATGGGCCTTTCGCTGGGAATGAAGATTGACGAGCAGGGCAACGCCGTGCCCGGACCTACCAGCGCGCTTAGTTCGCCTTCCCTGGCTTCCATGGGCGGCGAAGAAGACGGGCAGGAGTTCTAAAAGGCATCGGGTGATCGGGAGATCGGGTCATCGGGTGATCTCAACCGCAGCAAGCTAAAGCGGGTTCGACCCTGGGTGATCGGTCTCCTGGTTGCCAAAAGTTTCAGAGAGCAAGGTTTTGCTAAGTACCAATGGCTTAGAGCTAGCAGCTGGGAGCTAGAAGCTCCTGACCAGCAGAAATTCAGTTAAGGACTTGAGACCATGCGTCATCGCGGAGCAGTAAAAAAACTCGGACGAAATACCAGCCACCGGCGCGCCCTGCTGCGCAACCTGGTGACTTCGCTCATCATGGAAGAGCGGATTGAGACCACGCCGGCCAAGGCCAAAGCCATGCGTCCGCACGTGGAGAAGATGATCACCCTGGGTAAGCGCGGGGACGTGGCCGCACGCCGGCTCGCCCTGGGCTACCTGATGACGCGCGAATCCGTGGACCGGCTGTTTGATACCGTGGCGCCGCGCTTTGGCGACCGCAACGGCGGCTATCTGCGCATCATTCACAAAGGCTGGCGCACCGGTGATGGCGCCGAAACCTGCTTCATCGAACTGGTGGGCAGCGAAAAGGTCATTGAGGCCAAGCGCGCCAAGCGGGCGCAAGTCCGGGCCAAGCGCCAGGAAGAGATCCGCAAGCAGATGGAAGAACAGCAGGAGCAGGCTGCCGCGGAGCAGGGCGGCGAGGACGAAAAGAAGTAAGCCTGGCGTGCTCAAAAAACACGCGGCGCATCCCTTTGGGATGCGCCGATCTTTTTTGCGACTTTATGTCCATCTCGCCGGCACGGCGGGCCCATGGCTTACCCGCTTGTCTTACTATGGGGCCGCGGCCCGCTCACTGCCGCTGCTGCACGGATTCAATACCTCAGGATAATAGAGCACCGGCTTGCGGTAGTTTTCAGCCGCATCGCCGCGAAATTGCAGTTTCCACTTGTGGGGCTTGTTCACGTTGTCCGGCAACTGGATGCCCAGCATGTATCCACGCCAGGCGAAGGTGGCGAGGAAGTGCGCGTTGAATTCCGTATAGGCGCCTCCGGTCCGGGCAGTCATGTCAGAAAAGAACTGTTTTTCACGGTCATGCGTCTTCCACATGAAGTCGCGGCTCACGCGGCTCAGGCGCTCGCGCAGCATCACCAGCAGGCGCGTGCCGGAGCGCAGGAGTTCTTTTTCGATGTCGCTGGCGG
Organism: Candidatus Angelobacter sp.; assembly: GCA_036380095.1. Classification (GTDB taxonomy): domain Bacteria; phylum Acidobacteriota; class Terriglobia; order Terriglobales; family Acidobacteriaceae; genus Angelobacter. The sequence goes on from DASVFK010000297.1 coordinate 8,905, forward strand.
AATGATGGCTGTTGTCGTCATAAGGGTCGCCGATGAGCAGGATGGTATCGCCCGGCCGATGATCGCCAAACATGGCCAGCGCCTGGTGAAGGGAATCGAACAAGGACACGTCCTTCCCCAGGGAACTGCTCTCTTCCCGGATCTCATTGATGGCCAGGTTGCGCTCATCCGGGTCCACGCTGAAGTTCTTGGTGAAGACGGCGCGGCCGGCAAAGGCCCCGAACGCCACCGGTTTGCCCTGCGGCAGCTGGCGGGCCAGACGCGTGACCATGTTTACTACGTCCTCGATCTTTTGCCGCTGCGTGCCGTCTGTCTCCACCAGGATCAGCAGCCGCGTGCTGAAATTCTGGGCGACGCTGACCACAGGCAGGCTGGTTCCGCTCATGCGCGCCTGGAAGTCTTCCACCTGCAAATTGTCGATGTCGTCGCCGCTATGGCGATCGAACGCGCCAACTACAACGTAGGAAGTGCAATTCTGGCCCGCCGCGAACGACGAGAAAAACAAGAGCGAAATCCAGAGAGCCTGGCGCATTTTGAAAACCCCCACAGGTCCCGGCCCCGGCATTGTCAAGCATTACTGCCCCAAGTTCAAGGCCAGCACGTACCTTTTCAACAGAAGCTAACATCAGGCAGCAGGTTGGCTGGCCGGAGCTGGATGGGAACACTGATCTGTGCACCTGCCCTGGGGCAATCACGGAAAAACTACGGTGCCAGGAAGCAAATGGCGCTCGAGCGCCGCGTAAACTGGTAGTCATGCCAGACTATCTGCGATTGCCCATCGGCTCCCTGGCGCCGCGCTTGATCAACGTGGTGATTGAGATTCCCCGGGATTCGGTGAACAAGTACGAATACGACAAGAAGCTCCACGTGTTCCGGCTGGACCGCACGCTGTTCTCCCCGGTGCATTATCCCGGCGACTACGGATTTATTCCCCAGACGTTGGCGCTCGATGGCGATCCGCTGGACGTGCTGGTGCTGGTGGAGGCGCCCAGTTTTCCCGGATGCCTGATGGAAGTGCGCCCCATCGGCGTGCTCAAGATGGTGGACCAGGGCAAGAGCGATGAGAAAGTCCTGGCGGTGGCAGAGAGCGACCCCATGTACCGCGAGATTAAGGACTACTCCCAGGTCTTTCCTCACCTGTTGCGCGAGATCGAACACTTCTTTTCTATCTACAAAAACCTTGAAGGCAAGAGAACGGAAATGTCCGGGTGGGAGGGAGCGGATGCAGCGCGGAAAATCATTTCTGAGTCGCACGAAAGGTTTGAATGAAACAGCAATTGGCAATTAGCAATTGGCAATTAGCAATTAGCCAAAACAACACCTCCGGTCTGCAAAGGTCTGGCTAACTGCTAATTGCCAACTGCCAATTGCTATTTCCCCACCAGCTTCTGCTTCTCCAGGATGCTCACCAATCGATCCACCCATGCCTGATCGATATCGAGCAGGTATTCGGCGGAAAG
>DASVFK010000298.1:0-26582 GCA_036380095.1 Candidatus Angelobacter sp.
GCGCTGTTTGCCCAGGCCCGCAGAGAGTCGCGGCCCGCACAGCCCACCTTCAGCCTGGCGCTGGCAGCGTTTGACGGCGCCCACTGGAGCGCGCTTTCTCCCGGCCGTCCATTGCGTTACTGGAACCTGGTAGACATCGCAGGCGGCGAGACGCTCACGACCAGCGCTCTGCGCATCCAGGAACGCATTCTCCATTACCTTGCCGGAGTGCAATGCCTGGATGAACGCCTTCTGCCGCTCATGAAGCCGGTGGTAGCGGACGAGACTGCCATGTCGCATCGCGGCATCGTTGAAGGCATCGCTTCAATCTGGTCGCAGTCGCCCGGCGGAAGGCTGCCCATTATCAGTCTCTGCGGAGACGAAATCGCGTCCAAAAGAGCAATCGCCGCGGAAGCCGCCGCCGCGGTCGGGGTCCAACTGCACTCGGTCTCATTGTGGAACCTGCCTCATGGCGGGGCCGAGTTGACTACTTTCTTGCGCCTGTGGGAGCGAGAGGCGGTGCTGGGTTCGAGCGCTCTTCTGCTGGAATGCGATGAAGCAGATGGCGCGGACGCATTTCCCCACAGCGCCATCGTCCATCTGATGGAATCGGTTCGCAGTCCCCTGATTCTTTCCTGCCGCACTCCACGAAAATCTCCCAATCGCGTGACTGTCACCTTTGATGTGGGCAAACCGACGGCCAGAGAACAGGCACAGATGTGGCGCAATGCGCTAGAAGGTCCATTCGCCGGAGTGAATGGCGAAGTGGAACCGCTGGTGACACAATTCAGCCTCAGTTCCTCTACCATCCGCTCGGTAGCCACACAGGCGCTGAGAGCCTTGCCCATCGCTGGAAAAGAATCTCTTGAGTTCTCTCGCGAAGATGGCTTTGGCAAGCGCCTGTGGGACACATGCCGAGTCCAGGCGCGGCCCCGCCTGGATGGACTGGCGCAGCGAATCGAGGCCGGCACCCAGTGGGACGATCTGGTGCTTCCCGAAAAACAGAAACATATCCTGCGAGAAATCGCGGTCCATGTACGGAAGCGGGCCACGGTATATCAAAGCTGGGGTTTCGCTGCAAAAGGCATGCGCGGCCTCGGGATCAGCGCGCTTTTTGCCGGACCCAGTGGGACGGGCAAAACCATGGCAGCCGAAGTGCTGGCAGACGAGCTGCGCCTGGACCTCTACCGTATTGACCTCAGCCAGGTGGTCAGCAAGTACATTGGCGAGACCGAGAAAAATCTTCGTCGGGTCTTTGACGCGGCGGAAGAGGGCGCGGCCATCCTGCTTTTCGACGAAGCGGACGCTCTTTTTGGCAAGCGCACGGAAGTAAAAGACAGCCATGATCGCTACGCCAATATTGAAGTGAGTTATCTGCTGCAGCGCATGGAGGCCTATCGCGGGCTTGCCATTCTCACCACCAACCGCAAGTCCGCTCTGGACCAGGCATTTCTCCGCCGCATCCGGTTTGTGGTGGAGTTCCCATTTCCGGAAGCGGCAGAACGCGCGGAGATATGGCGTCGCGTGTTTCCCGCCTCCACGCCAACGGAAGGTTTGCGCCTGGACCGCCTGGCGAGATTGACGGCCGCCGGCGGGAATATCCGCAACATCGCGCTCGGCGCTGCGTTTCTCGCCGCCGATGCAGGAGAACCGGTCCGCATGATGCACCTGCTCTCGGCGGCGCGCAGCGAATTCGCAAAACTAGAAAAGCCGCTCACTGATTTGGAGATCGCGGGATGGGTATGAACGAGAGACAGCACGATCCGGGAGAGCAGCACGCTGATTCTGCGTTCAGTGCGCCTGCCGGCGTCGAACTGCATATCGAAGAGCTGCTGCTGCACGGCTTCAATCCCAACGACCGTCATGCCATCAGCGACGCGGTGGAGCATGAGTTGACCCGGCTCCTGGTAAACGGCGGCATCTCGGGCATCGGCGCTGGGACGATGGTTGAGCGGCTGGATGGCGGCCGGTTCAAAGTGGCGCCAGGCATGAAGGCGGGCGCAGTAGGAAAACAACTCGCGCAAACCCTGTACCGCGGCATGGCGCCCGTTGCAGGAAAAGGGCCGGCGCGCGGCGACGCCAAGCCGGGGAGCAGCAGGACGAAATGAGCGAGCGCACACAAATATTGGAAAAGCCCAAGCCGCACCGGGCCGCACAACCCGCCGGAAGGAGCGCGACAGCCGTGCTGCAGCGCAAGTGCGCCTGCGGAGGGACAAACGCCAGTTCCGGCAGCGAATGCCAGGAATGCAAGAAGAAAAAACTGCAGCGCCGCGCCGCCTCCGCCGGCGGTCCGATGAGCGCGCCGCCCATTGTGCATCAGGTATTGAATTCTCCCGGCCAGCCGCTGGATACAAGCACACGGTCTTTCTTCGAGCCGCGCTTCGGCCACGACTTCAGCAAAGTCCGCGTGCACACCGATGACCGCGCCGCGGAATCAGCGCGGGCCGTTAATGCGCTCGCCTACACAGTAGGCCGCGACGTGGTGTTTGCCGCCGGACAATATGTGCCGCACACTCACGCTGGTTCGCGCCTGCTGGCACATGAACTGGCGCACTCGCTGCAAAACCCGGAACCGGCAGGGCTCTTCCCTTTCCTGGAAATTGGCCCTGTAGATGATCCGAGTGAGCGAGCCGCCGACAGTATGGCTGATGCGGTCATGCGCGGCCAACGGCCAACGTCTGCGCAAACCAGCGGGTGCGTCTTGCGACGCCAACTTGCTACCTGCACGGCTGGCCCTACCAATCCGCCGAACGATACTCAACGGATGGTCGATTGTCCGGGCGGAGCTCATTACCGCGTCACCATGACGAGTTCTGCGGTGACTCAGGCCAGCGTTACACCGGAATACTCCCAAGGCACTTTATCTTTGCGCATTCGCATCTGCCGCGGTGGAACACAGGTTGAAATCATTCCCCAAGCCTACGAAATACCTGAAACGGCACGGCAAATGTTGAACAACATGCTCAATGGCCTCAGAGCGTTACAGGGAGTCAGAATCAACACGGGAGCCCAAATCGTCGTCACCCAACATCGTCGATTCACCTTCTCTCTTGTGCCGAGAGTTACATTCGGAGAGTCTGGAGTGACTGGATATGGTGGAAGTCTTAGGCTTGAGACTCCTAGTCTTGGCCCTCTTGAGTTCGGTTTCTCGCGCGATGAGACGCCTGGGCTGCCGCCGACGAATGTATTTGAGCTTAGAGGTGAATGGGGCGGGGGCGGGCGCCCTCAGCCGCCAGTGCATTGTGATGAAGTTGTGTTTCACTGTGACCGCATCACCCATGTTCCCGCGGTTCCTGAAGTAAAGGAAAAGACCGAGGACAAGCCGGAATTCCAGTACCGCTATCTCTTTTTCGATTACAAGACAGACAACATCCGTCGTAATTTCCGGCCGCTCCCAACCGATATCCAAAGCCTCTACGATCAAGGTTTTCGGATCACATCAGTCGAGGGCTTTACCTCACCTGAGGGGCCACGCCCAGCAGGACCGAACTTCAAAGGAAACATCGTTTTGGGAGAAAAGCGCGCTGACCGCGCCTTGCGCTGGTTGCGCGAGGAGGCTTGTCCCAACTGCGATTTGTCGGGAGTCAGGCGGCAGGGTCAAGGTGAATTGCCTCCCAAGCAAGGCAAGAAGACTCCCGAACCCACTGGCGGTGAGATGGAGACCGGCGCCGTCGCGGAATTTTTAGGTCTTGCTCCCGACAGCGCCGTAGACCCCCTGGCGCCCCAAGATTCTGCAGGCGTCGCGGCGTTCCAGGCGCTGCCGCAGGCGGAGCAGCGCGAGCGGGCATTCCAACTGATGCGGCGTGCCGTCATCACCTTGACGTTGAGCAAAAAACGGGTGATACAGCCGTATACGCCCGCAGTGCCGGCGCGCGACGAGACCAAACCTGAATCTTGTCCACCAGAAGTGATCGATGCGGCGGCCCAGTCATTCGGCACGGGACGAACTGGATCGTCAACGCGGTAATAGTCGCAAGTGAGCAGATGTCGATGTAGTGAAGGGGAACAACAATGTGGAAGAAGTCCAATCCGAAAGTAGAGCTTGCCAGCAAGGCTGCGCCCGCGGTGCGGGGCCGGACTGCCTCTTCTACTTCCAAAGCCGCGGCGCCGCCCATTGTGGACGAAGTGTTGCGTTCCTCCGGCCGGGCCTTGGACCCCGCAACCCGCTCGGACATGGAATCGTCTTTCGGCCACGATTTCAGCAAAGTCCGTGTGCATACCGACAACAAGGCGGCCCAATCCGCGCAGCAAGTAAACGCCGATGCCTACACGGTGGGACAAAGCATCGTTTTCAATGCCGGTCACTATTCACCCCATCTAGCGGAAGGAAAGCAACTGCTTGCCCACGAACTAAGCCACGTGGTGCAGCAGTCGAGGCTGGAGGGTTCGCCTCTTCCGGCTTCGATCGCTGTGGGAAGCCAGAACGATCCACTGGAAGGGGAAGCCGACACCATGGCGGCCGCGGCCCTGAATGGGAGAAGCCGTCCGGCTTCCACAGCGGGAGCGGCTGCGGGAGTGTTGCAACGCCAGCCGGCGGGCCCGACTCCTGCGCCTACCACTGAATTCAGCGGTTGCGATCCGGCGCTGCAGGCCGATCTTAAAGCGCAGCATCCGGTGGCGCTGGGGCATGTGGACCGCGCAATCGTGGCTCTGGCAAAGGGCTGGAACAATATGAACCCCGTCGACCAAAGTTCCTTTCAGACGTATTTCGATCCCGCGGGAAGCGGCGACATTGACGAGAGTTTTGTCAGTGACGTCCGGGACAACTACAAGCTCATCAAGAGCGAGATGTCGTCCTTGACCTTCGATTGCGACCCGTCTTCCTCGAATATCTGTGGAACACCGGCGAGCAAGTGCAAAGGCAATCTGATGTGGACATGCTTCGGAAACGTTCACGTCTGCCCTGTTGCCTATAACAACGGCAGCACCGACGACCGGCTGGCCGCCATTATCCATGAGTCCGCGCACAACGCACTGCACACCACGGACCGCGAGTACTCAACCAGCAAAGACTTCAAACGGCTGACGCCTCGCGGCGGCATCGGCTGGAGGATCTTGCGAAACATTCCCGTGCTGGGCTACTTGTTCCGGCTGATCCCGGCAAGCAATGACGCTCTTTACAACCCGGACAGCTATTCCGGCTTCGCCATGCAGGTTTAATTTGGAAAGAGAATCGTTCAATCCGGCAAGACACACAGCAATGCCAGGTTCCATGGGCAGGCTGCAGACTCCGTTGCTTCAGCGCAAGTGCGCCTGCGGCAATCTCAGCCTGGGCCAGCAGTGTGATCAATGCCGCAAAAAGCCCGGCCAGGCGCATGCGGCCCGAGCCGTGATGGACGCCGCCAGTGGGCCGCACAGCTTTGGGCACGATTTCAGCCGCATCCAGGTCCACAATGAGGTCGAGCAGGGTTCTTCGCAATCCTCTGCCTCACACCGGGGTACGCCGCAACTGGAAAGCGCTTCTGCGCAAGTAAAGAAGAAACAATTCTTCTGTCCGCCGGCTGGAGAGAGCATCACAGCGATCAGCAAGGCAACCGGTGGTGGCGGCACGATTGGACTCACAAAGATTGATAAGGCAAGCCAGCTCATATGCTCGCCAAATTTCAAGGTGAACGCTAAAGCCGGTTTCTGCACCTTTGATCCAGTAGCCGTTAGCCTGTCGATGACCTCGAAGTTTGCGAGCCCCACGCCGGGAGCGATTACGTCCGACACTATCCCGGTAGCTGCATGCGGGAACAAGGATGTCCCAGTATTCTTCAAGATAACGGCAGCGGACTCCGCCTTGGCCCAGAAAGGCGAACAGGAGCACTGCGATGACGAGACACTGGCATTCAATCAGACACTCCTGCCCTGCTCCACAGAATTGAATAAATTCGCCGGCCAAAAGATTCCGGGAAAATCAGACGCTGAATGCTTTAAATCTCTAAAAGCGAGGCTCGGGTTTGATCCCGACGCGTGCACGCTCGAATTTGTGGCCCTCTCGGATAAGACCGGAGACCGGGACATCGCCCCTCAGAGCTTTCATGATTTCGACCCCGTGCTGATTTCGCAGGATTGCACCAAGATCCTGGCTGGTTTGAAGCCGTCCGCGACCAACAAGATCGGCGATCCCAGCGTTGCTCCTGCCAAGTGGATACCTGCGTCAAGCAAATGTCCCAAAACAAAGGCTGCCGCGCCGGCGCCTTCGCCCACACCTTCAACCACTCCATCTCCTTCACCTGCTCCGTCACCGGGCGGGAGCAAGCCGGCGCCAAAATCGCCGAAGAAAGAGGAATAACGGAAGCCAGAGATGAATGTATCCGAGCAAATTCCGGCAAAAGAAAACAGGAGATTCGCGACTGCCTATCCTGCCTTCTCTGGCCCTGTCCTGCGCCGCGCCTGCGCTTGCGGCAAGACATCCGGCTCCGGGGGCGAATGTGAAGAGTGCAAAAAGAAAAAACTGCAGCGGCGAGCCGCCGGCGACGGCGGGCCTCTAGCAGTTCCGCCCATTGTTCATGATGTGCTCAAGTCTGCGGGCCAGCCTTTAGACCACGAATCAAGGTCGCTCTTTGAGCCGCGCTTCGGCCACAGCTTCGGCAATGTGCGCGTACATGCCGATGACAAGGCGGCGCAATCGGCGCGTGCAGTCAATGCTCTGGCCTACACGGCCGGCCACAACGTGGTCTTCAATAGCGGGCAGTTCGCGCCCCGTACAGCCGCGGGACAAAAGCTGCTGGCGCATGAACTCACGCATGTAGTCCAGCAGCAGGCGAATTCTGCCACGCAGATGCCGCAACTCATTGGAGAAGCGCATGATGCCAGTGAGCGAGAAGCCGATCTGACCGCCGAAACAGCGACGAGCAAGGCCGCATCAGGTCTTGGCAGGGGCAGCGTCGAGCGGCCGATGATCGCCGGCCAGAGTCGTCCCGTCCTGAGGCGCAAACTGATTGTCGACCGTCCCTCAGCAACGGTTCCCAATGGTCCCAATGCAGCCCCCAATACTCCACAGAAAACAAACGCTCAAGTCGTTGAGGACTACATCAGGACACTGGCCAGCGGCAGTAATGCGGAAGTTGACAAAAGCTCCGGCGAGGTCAGCGTGGCCACGGCATACTGTCCCGGCATTCTGGGTGGAGCGGTCCGAGGCGCAAGTTTTGGATATGACGTCGGCGCTGCTGTGGGATTGCACATCCCGGGTCTATCGCATGCTCTCGGTTTCGTTGGAGGCGTGATCGGCGGACTTGTCGGAGGAGTTCTAGGGTTGTTTGGGAGCAGCGTTTCAAAGGCTGCTTCCTCCTCGACTTCCACCGGCGCAACTTGCATATGCGACATGCTGGACACTTCGAGTCCCTGGGTGATTGAGATCAACGATACTGACCATCCTCGGACCATGGGGAACCCAGGTGCGCCAGGAAAGCACAGCCAGCGAGGCGGACGGGTGAGAGTGCCCTCGCCAAATTCGCCAACCATCTGGGGCGCAGCAAACGTGGCCGGCCAACTGGAGAACGATCCGCCCTGGTTGATCCTGGGACATGAGCTTTGCGGACACGCATGGTTGGAAGAGAAGCATAAAGAAGACGCAGGAGCCGGATTGGTTCCGAGCGTAGTCCGCAACGCTCAGACCGGTCAATTGGAGCTTACAAGCCCTGAGCTGCTATCGGGCAACACCGTTGCACCTCATGGCGATTTGGGCCCGATTCAACGGGAAAACCTGCTGCGCCGAGAGCACGGCATGTCCGCGCGTGGATTCAGAGTAAGAGATCCATATTGCGGCGAGTCATTCTCGCGGACCACGCCGCAAGGAACGCCTCAATTCACTGAAGGCGAAGATCCCTCGCTCACAAACATGCAGCAGTGCGAATTTCTTCGTTCCCAATTGCCGGAAAACAAAGATGGACGATATCGCATAGACCAGCAGATTCCTGAACCGCAGGGTGGCAGCCACTAGGGGCAAAGAATGAGTGCAACCGAACACATTCCGGCGAAGGGCCCACTCGGGCGATACAGGCAGGGCTTATGAAAGCGAAGAACCATTCATCCGCGGAGGCTGCATGAGCACATTTCCGGGGTCGCCTCACCTGCTCAAAGGGGGCATCGTACTGATCGATCCGGACAGCGGAGCAGTACAGCGCGTCATCACGCTGCAATACAACCCTGACACCCTGACTCGTTCGTTGCAGGTGCAAAGCGTTGATCCCACCACCAAGGACCGGTCCGAGGCGCTGCGCCTGAAAGGACCGCCCATCGAGACGTTCAAGCTCGAGGCCGAGATCGACGCTACCGATCAACTGGAGTTCCCGGAGCAGAACCCAACGGCGCCGCAACTGGGCATCTACCCGCAACTGGCTGCGCTGGAAACCATTGTGTATCCCACGAGCGCGCAACTGCTGAACGCAAACGCGCTGGCCCAGTCGGGAACTCTGGAAATTGCGCCGATGGAGTCGCCGCTCACGCTTTTTGTCTGGAGCAAAAACCGCGTAGTGCCGGTGCGCATCACGGATTTCAGCATCACCGAAGAAGCCTTCGATACCGCGCTCAACCCCATCCGCGCGAAGGTCAGCCTGGGCATGCGCGTTCTGAGCGTTGACGATCTGGGCTTCGACAACAAGGGCGGAAACCTGTTCATGGTCTACCAGCAGCAGAAAGAGCAACTGGCGGCCAAAGGCAGGCCCGGAACATTCCGCGATCTCGGCATTGGAGGCATTCCATGAACTCTCCCCTGCAGGCCATGTTCCAATTCACCGGACTCAAGCCCAGCTTGTTTGCTCCTAACAGCCGCTACCAGGGCATCGAGACGGCAACGCTCACGACGGCGGACCAGCGCACCATCGCTTACGTGCGTCGCCGTTTCTGCCCGCAGCCGGCCCAGCTGGCGCAGATACAGGCCCATTTTGTGACTGAAGGAGAGCGGCTGGATGTGATTGCCGCGCGCTATTTCAACGATCCTGAGCTTTTCTGGCGAATTTGTGACGCCAACGGCGCCCTGCGGCCCGAAGACCTCACAGCGATTCTGGGCCGCGTGCTGCGGATCTGCATGCCGGAGGGAATTCCCGGAGGGACGAGTGCTCCTTAGCGGAATCAATTTGACGTTGATGATCGGACCCGCGGTGCCGATACCCGTCTCCAAGGCGGTATTGGACGCGCTCACCAGCGTGGAGGTAACGGCGAAGACCGATGGTCCGAGTGTCTTTCAACTCAAATTCACGATCGACAAGAATTCCCCGTTGCACACCATCTTCATGCTCACTGCGGGTGCACAGATTCCGCTGGTGCGCGTGGTGCTCTACGTGACCATGAACGGCGCTCCGGAAGTCCTGATTGACGGCGTGATGACCGACCACCAGGTCACACCGGGCGGCGGCGGCGAGAGTCCGGTGCTCACCATCACGGGAGAGGACCTCACGCGAGTGATGGACTACATCGACTTCACGGGCATTCCCTACCCTGCCATGCCGCCGGAAGCGCGCGTCCTGCTCATTCTCGCCAAGTATGCGATTTTCGGAGTGATTCCCATGATCATTCCCAGCATCATGCTTGACGTGCCCATCCCGGTGGACCGCATCCCGCTCCATCAGGGCACTGATCTCTGCTATGTGCGGAAGCTCGCCGATAACGTCGGCTACACATTCTTCGTCAAACCCGGCCCTGCGCCGGGGACGAGCATTGCTTACTGGGGACCCGACATCAAGATCGATGTTCCCCAGCCGGCCCTGAACATCGACATGGATGCGCATACCAATGTTGAGTCGTTGAACTTCAGTTTCAACTCCGATGCGGGCACGCTGCCTATCCTTTATATACAGGAGCAATTCAGCAAAGCGCCGATTCTGATCCCCATCCCGGACATTACGCCGCTCAGCCCGCCACTCGGGCTGATTCCGCCCATTCCGAAACAGTTTCCCATGATCGAAGGCACGGCCAAGCTTACGCCCATCCAGGCGGTGCTGATCGGCATGGCCAAAGCCGCGAAAAAAGCCGACGCGGTCACGGGCAACGGATCTCTGGATGTGCTGCGTTACGGGCGATTGCTCAAAGCGCGCGGCCTGGTTGGCGTGCGTGGCGCAGGCATCGCCTTTGACGGCCTCTACTACGTGAAGAGCGTTACTCACAACATCAAGCGCGGACAGTACAAGCAGAATTTCATGCTTGCACGCAACGGCCTGGTGTCAACGGTTCCGAGGGTACCTGCATGAGCGAATGCAAGAAATTTTTTGGGAAGTATCGCGGCACGGTCGTCAACAACGTGGACCCGGAACAGCGGGGCCGCGTGCAGGTGATGGTGCCTGACGTGGCGGGCTTCGCCCTGACCAGCTGGGCCATGCCGGCATTGCCGATCGGCGGCCTGCAGATGGGATTGTTCAGCCTGCCCATGATTGGATCCGGCGTATGGGTTGAATTCGAGCAGGGTGACCTCGATTACCCGATATGGACCGGCGTGTATTGGGGATCGGCGGCCGAGTTGCCGGCGTTGTCGCGCATCGTCCCTCCGGCAGTTCCAGGCATCACCATGCACACGCCGTTGCAGAACGGAATTGTGATCAGTGATGTTCCCGGACCTACCGGAGGAATCATGCTCACAACCACGTCAAAGGCGATGATTTTGATCAATGAAGTCGGGATCACGCTTTCAAACGGCCAGGGGGCCATGATCCAGATGATTGGACCCAACGTGATCATCAACGGAGGCGCACTGATCATTCAGTAAGGAGCGCACTATGCCGGGATTCGTACTTCATTTCGGGGCAACGGTCTTATGCGCGCACGGCGGCCAGGCCCAGCCTGTGTCGGTGCAGCCAAGGGTCCTGCTCAGCGGCCAGCCAGTGACGACTTTGGCTTCGCCGTATGTGGTTGCGGGTTGCGCGCTGCCACCCCCGCCTCCCGCAAACGGTCCGTGCGTATCGGCACAGTGGGTCACGGCCGCAACGCGGGTCTTTGCCATGGGCGTGCCGGTGCTGCTCATGGACAGCCAGGCCATCTGCGCGCCTTCGGGAACGCCATTACTGGTCACCGTGACTCAGCCGCGAGTCACAGGCATGTGAGAGTGCAATGAATATCGATTTTCCATTTCGTATCGACGGGCGCGGCCGGGTTGCTGCCACGGATGACGACGACCACATCCGCGACATGATCGAGCAACTGCTCTTCACCAATCCGGGCGAACGAGTGAACCGGCCCGACTTTGGCAGCGGTCTTCTGCAAATGGTGTTTCAACCCAACAGCACAGAATTGGCCGCGGCCCTGCAGTTCACGCTGCAGGGATCATTGCAGCAGGTCCTGGGCGATCGCATTCAGCTGCAAGGCGTCCAGGTAACCAGCAGCGACGCGACCTTGCAAGTCGCGGTGCAGTACGTGGTCCGCAACCAGCAGCAGGTACAGACAGCACAATTTTCGCGAAAGATCTGATCCATGAGCACGCAATATTTTTGCCGGAACCAGCAGCGCCGCGCCAAGGTCTTGCAGGGCGACCAGAACGGCAACCCTGTCTTGAACGGGATTGATTTCCTCGAAGTCTCCTCCGATCAACAGACGCTGACGGTCCAGTTCCTTTTCAATCTGCCCGGAACTCAAAAACCTGTTCCACCCAGCCCCGCCCCGGCACTGACCACGGACAATATCGTCATCGAAGGCGGCGTGCGCATTACCGGAGTCACCGCAACCGCCGTGAAAGCAACCAAGAAGGCGCTGGCGGTGACCGTGAGCGCACCCGGAGACTTTTCAACGTACACGCTGCGGCTGGTCACCGGTCCGAATAACCCCGACCCGCCCGCCGGATTCGACCCACAGCTGGCCTCCGTGGATTTCTCGTTCAAGGTTGAATGCGCAAGCGATTTCGACTGTCAACAACAGAGCCTGTGCCCGCCGGCGGCCCTGCCGCAGGCCGAGATCAATTACCTGGCCAAGGACTACGCCAGCTTCCGCCAGTTACTTCTGGATCGCATGGCCCGGATCATGCCTGGCTGGCAGGAACGCAGTCCCGCTGACCTCGGCGGGGTTCTGATTGAGTTGCTCGCTTATGCCGGCGATCAACTGAGCTACTTCCAGGATGCGGTGGCCACCGAGGCCTATCTGGGAACGGCGCGCCGGCGAATTTCAGTTCGCCGTCATGCGCGCCTGCTCGACTACTTGATGCATGAGGGCTGCAATGCCCGCGCGTGGGTGTTCTTTGAAGCGGACGCCGGACCTGCGGTGACTGTGCCGAACGGCACCACCCTGCTGACCCTGGCCGGGTTTCCCCGCGGAATTATCAAAGACACCCAGCAAGACGACGCTTTGAACCAAGGCTCCCAGCCCTTCCAAACCCTGTTTGACATCACTCTCAACTCGAAATTGAATGAAATCCATTTCTACACGTGGAGCGATGGAAGATGCTGCCTGCCCAAAGGCGCAACCCGCGCCACCCTCGAGGACGCGGGCGCAGGCACGCTGCTGAAAAAAGGCGACCTGCTCCTGTTCGAAGAAGTCAAGTCACCGGCAACCGGCGATCCCCCGGAAGCCAATCCCGCTCATCGTCACGTGGTGCGTCTCACGCGAGTCACCGCGGGAGCAGACCCGCTCGACCAGACCAAGATTGTTGAAATTGAATGGGACCCCGCCGATGCATTGCCATTCCAGCTGTGCATCTCCACCATGTTGGAAGGCCAGAAGGGCTTGCAGCCGGTCGACAACGTGAGCGTGGCGCGGGGCAATCTGGTGCTCGCCGGCCAGGGACTGCAGCAGCCTGCGGAACCACTGCCCGATGTGACTGCCGGCGGCCCTGCCTATCGCCCTCCGCTTAAGAACGCCAATATCACCTTCCAGGCCGCTTATGATGACAAGCAGGCGCGCACGCAGCCGGCCAGTGGCCTCTTGCTGCAGGACCCGCAACAGGCCTTGCCGGCCATCACACTGCAGGAAAACGGCAGCACCTGGACACCGCGCCGCGATCTGTTGAGCAGCGGCCGCAACGCCCTCGACTTCGTGGTGGAGACTGATGATGAGGGTACGCCGATCCTGCGTTTTGGCGACGGACTGCTCGGGGGCAAACCGGTCAGCGGTCTCATCGCCAGCTATCGCACGGGCAACGGAAGCGCAGGCAATGTAGGGGCTGAGGCAATAGCCTACGTTGTGAAAAAGGCGTCGGTGCCTTTGGCCGGAATCGGGAATGTTCGCAATCCTCTGCCGGCGCAGGGCGGCATTGATCCTGAACCAGCAGATCGCGTGCGGTCCTTCGCGCCGTGGGCGTTTCGCGTCCAGCAGCGCGCCGTGACCGAAGCCGACTACGCCGAGGTCGCCCAGCGTCATCCTGAAATCCAGAAGGCCCAGGCGACTCTGCGCTGGACCGGCAGTTGGTACACCATGTTTGTGACGGTGGACCGCAAGGGAGGCCGGCCTGTGGACGCCACCTTCCGCGCACGCATTCGCAACTTCCTCGAGCAATTCCGGCTGGCTGCCTACGACCTTGAAATCGAAGCGCCCATCTACGTGCCGCTCGATATTGCCTTCACGGTTTGCGTCCAGCCCGGATACTTCCGCAGCTCGGTAAAGCACGCTTTGCTGGACGTGTTCAGCGCGCGCGAATTTCCTGATGGCCGTCGTGGTTTCTTCCATCCCGACAACTTCACCTTCGGGCAGCCGGTGTTCCTGAGCAAGATGGTGGCCGCCGCCATGGAGGCGCCGGGCGTACGCTGGGTCGACACCAACGATATTCCTCCGGCGCCGAATCGATTCAAGCGTCTCGGACGCACCGCGCAGGGAGAAACAGCCGCCGGCGAAGTTGCCATGGCGCGTCTGGAAATTGCGCGGCTCGACAACGATCCCAGCCAGCCTGAGAACGGCAAACTTGAAATCTTTCTGGATGGTGGTCTATGAGCAACGTTGGCATCGTGGTTCCGCTCAACTCCTGCGGTTGTTGTGAAAGCGAGCCGCAACTCACCCCCATCAGCAACCGGCCGGGACTTACTGCGCTTTCTTATCGCATTGGCACGTACGGCTCGTTTCTGCAGCGGTTGCTGGATGAAATCCGCGCTGCCCGAATTCCCGACGGTCCGCATGAGGGCTCACGGCCCCTGGCAAGCCTTACCACGCGTGCTTCTGACGATCCTGCCATCGCTCTGCTCGACGCATGGGCGATTGTGGCCGACGTGCTCACCTTCTACCAGGAGCGCATCGCCAACGAAGGCTATCTGCGCACCGCCACGGAGCGCCGTTCGGTGCTGGAACTGGCGCGAGCCATTGGATACGAGCTCAGCCCCGGTGTGGCGGCCAGCGTCTATTTGCAATTCAGCGTGGAAGAGATCATCGCTACGGCCGCGGCGGCTGCCGCGGGGACCGGAGCGCGCGTACAAGTGGCCGCGGGACCGGGAAGTTCTCCTTTTAATTCAGGACTGGTCAACATTCCCAAAGGCACCCAGGTGCAAAGCGTTCCCGCGCCCGGGCAGCTTCCGCAAACTTTCGAAACGTCGTCTCCTTTTACCGCGCGCGTGGAATGGAACCGGGTGACGCCACGCCTCACTCGCCCACCGGACCTGGCCCTGAGCAATGGCAAGCTGTACCTGCTCGGGACCAGCACCAGCTTTGCGCCGGGGACCTCCACTTCGCTCCCTCTCTCCGGGCTTTATCTGTTGAATGCGCCCCCGATGGAAGTGGGCGCGGCACCGATGCTGGCCTCCGCTGCCGAGAGCAGCCTGGTTGTCAGCGCCGTGGCCGCACCCGCTCTGGCCGTTCTTGCGGAGAGCGTGAGTGCTACCGCAAGCGCCGCGACGCCCAAAACGGCCAGTGCTTTTCTGGCTGAATCTTCGCTACAAGCCAAAGCCGGGGTTTCATTCATTCAGCCCGCGAAATCCATCGTGAAAAGCGCCGTTGCAACGGGATTGGGCCGTGGAGTCATTATCACCAAGTTTCCCGGCGGCGGGTTCAAGTTTCCGCGCCCTCCTAAACCGACGCCGCCTGCTCCCAGCCAGATGGTTCCTGCCGTGGAGGTCAAAGAGCTGTTCCTGAAGGGAACGAACACGAACCTCAAGAGTGGAGACCGGCTCCTGCTGGTGGGAACGAACAATGACAATGTCACTCAGGCCGTGCCTTTTATCGTTCGCGCAATTGAAGCCGACTCCAACCTGAACCGCACTCGCGTTGTATTTGCGGACAACCCCTCCATCCCGTCATTCACCCCGCCCTCGCTGCCTGCAGAGGTGCTGGCGCTCGAAGACATTCCTTTCACCCAGGACAATGTCAAAACTCACATTCTTGAGAAAAGCATCGACGAAAGCACTTTGCAGGCTTTCCTGCAAATGAATGGCTGGAACGCGCAGGAGTTGATGACGCTGATCAATGGCGCAGCGCCGGTTCCCGAGGGAAGCAACGGCGCCTTTGCCTTTCGCGCCAACGGAGGCTTCTTTGGACACAATGCTCCGCTCTACAGGAGTCTGCCCGATCCCAAATACCAGCGTCAGGACCCCTATCCGCTCAATTGGGACGTAGCCAACAATGGGACCGGCAGCACCATCTGGACCGATTCACAACAGCACCCTTACAGCGATGCCCATGTGTTCCTGGAGCGAACTTTCCCGCAGGTAGTGGGCTCCGGCTGGACTCTCTTCGAAAGCCCGGCACGTGCCTCAGCCGCATACAAGATCAGTGGCGTGGTGGAGAAGTCCCTCTCCGATTATGGCCTGAGCGGCAAAAGCACAGGATTGAAACTGGATTTCTCTCCCAACGATAGCGCTTACGACGCGCTCTCCGGTTCCTGCACCAACAACCCCGCGGTCGTCTCCTGGGGTCACGACCGGCTCGATGTGTTCGTGGTGGGTTCGGTGGACCATGCTCTCTATCACAAATGGTGGGATGGAAGCCAATGGGGCCCTTCGGTCAGCGACTACGAATACATGGGCGGCATCATTGTTGGCGATCCCGCCGTCGCCTCCTGGGACCACGACCGCCTGGACGTTTTTGTGGTCGGTCTCAACGGTGGTCTGTTTCACAAGGCCTGGAATGGCGCCCAGTGGTTGCCCTCAGTTACCGCCTATGATTTCCTCGGACTCCCGAAGGCCGGAGTTACCATTCGCGGCAATCCCAAGGTAGTCTCCTGGGACCACGACCGCCTGGACATCTTTGTGGTGGGAAGCGATGGCGCGCTTTACCACAAATGGTGGGACGGCAGCCAATGGGGCCCTTCCGTCGGCGACTTTGAATACATGGGTGGCGTTGTGGTGGGCGATCCCGCCGTCGCTTCCTGGGGCCACGACCGGCTTGACGTCTTTGTGGTGGGAACCGATGGCGCTCTGTATCACAAAGCATGGGATGGCGCCGAGTGGTTCCCCTTCACCACCGGATATGAGCGTCTCGGTATTCCCAACACCGGCATCACGATCCGCAACAGCCCCACGGTGACTTCATGGCAGCACGACCGGCTTGATGTCTTCGTGGTCGGCACGGATGGCGCGCTTTATCACAAATGGTGGGATGGCTTTGGCTGGGGCCCATCCAAAGATGGTTCATTTGAGTACATGGGCGGCTTTATCATCGGTGACCCAACGGTCGCTTCCTGGGACCATGATCGGCTCGATGTCTTTGTGGTTGGCGCCGATCGCGCCCTGTATCACAAAGAGTGGAATGGGAGCGAGTGGCTTCCTGCACCCACGGGCTATGAGAACCTGGGCGGTTTCGTCATCAGCAACCCGGCCGTGGCGTCCTGGGCGCATGATCGCCTGGATGTCTTCGTGACCGGCGGAGATACCGGACTGTATCACAAGGCATGGGACGGCACTTCCTGGAGCAAGCTGGGTTTTCTCGTGCGCAAGACAACTGCATACGTTCAAAGTGAACAACTGGGCCTGGTTGACTTCCCGGTTGTAGACGATATTTCCGCCGGAACTTCAGAGCTGATGCTCAACGAGCTGCTCCTGGGACTCACTCCCGGCCAGCCGGTGGCTCTTGTTGGCATGCAGGCGGATGCCTCCGGAGTCTCCGCCAGCGAGATCCTGATTATCAAAGATATCGTTCACGTGGGCGGCTTTACGGTCCTTACCTTCTCAACCGGGCTGCAGCACAGCTACCTGCGCTCCACCGTCACCATCAACGCCAACGTTGCCCTGGCCACTCATGGCGCCACGGTACAAGAAGTCCTGGGAGACGGAGACGGCTCCCAAACCAGCCAGACGTTCGTGCTGAAGCGCCCGCCTCTTACCTATGTTTCTGCCCCCACTCCGCGCGGCATCGCCAGCACCCTTGAAGTGCGGGTGAACGATCTGAAGTGGGATGAAGCGCCGGCATTCTACGGATTGAATGAAAAAGACGAAGAGTATGTGGTGCGTATCGGGGATGGTGGCACGCCGGCCGTCAGCTTTGGTGATCCGGCTTCGCGGCTGAAGACCGCCAGGCAAAACATAAGGGCCACCTATCGCACCGGCATTGGTGTTGCCGGAAACGTGGATGCAGGAACGCTTTCCATGCTGCAGTCGCGTCCGCCGGGCCTGCGTGGCGTTACCAACCCGCTCCCCGCCGCTGGCGGCGCCGACCCGCAGAACCTGGCGCATGCCCGCGCCAACGCGCCTCTGACGGTGGTGACGCTAGACCGTATTGTTTCGCTCGATGACTACGAGAACTTTGTCGCGTCGTTCGCCGGAATTGGCAAGGCCCAAGCTACGGCAGTGTGGAGCGGTGAAACCCGCCTGGTCCATATCACGATTGCGGATGCTTCGGGCGGCACGATCGGTCCCGCTTCGCCGCTCTACCGGACTTTGCTCCAGGGTATTCGTGCCGCGCACGATCCCGTCCAGCAGATCGCCGTTACCTCGTACCAGCCGCTGACCTTTGATCTTGTTGTGGGCATTCTGATTGACCCGAAGTACCTGCCTGACGTAGTGCTCACTACGGTACGGGCAAAACTCGCCGACGCATTTTCATTCCCGAACCAGGCCTTTGCGGAGCCGGTGACCGCGGCTGAAATTGCATCGCTCATTCAGGCCGTCCCCGGCGTAGTGGCCAGCACCCTAAAGCAACTCTACCTGAGCACCGACCTGAGCGGACCCAGCCAGACCGAGCCACCACCATACTTGCTGGCGGCGCCGGCACGTTTGCAGGGTGCAGCGATCCTGCCCGCCCAGTTGCTCTTGCTGAATCCCCTGGGCGCAAAAGTAACGGAGATCATCGCATGACTGCCACTGCGGACCGGCTTTATAACCTGTTGCCTACCGTTTATCGCCTGCGCGACTTCGACCAGGGCGAGCCTCTCCGCGCGCTATTGTCGCTGATCGAGCAGGAATACGGCGACGTGGAGCAGGACATCCAGGGCCTGTACGAAAACTGGTTCATTGAAACCTGTGATGAATGGGTGGTTCCCTACATCGGAGATCTTCTGGGAGTGCGTGCTCTCTATCCTGCGAGTGCCGGCACGCTCAGCGCCCGCGCTTACGTTGCCCACGCTCTCGATTACCGGCGCCGCAAAGGCACAGCGGCCACGCTGGAGCAGCTGGCGCGCGATGTGACGGGATGGCCCGCGCACGTGGTCGAGTTCTTCCAATTGCTCTCAACCACCCAGTATCTGAACCACCAGCGTCCTGAGAGTGCGGCCACCGCCGACATCCGCGACAGCAGCCGACTCGAGCTGCTGGGCGGCCCTTTCGACCCGTTCACGCACACTGCCGATGTCCGCCACATCTCGGCCGGCGGAAGCCGCTATAACATTCCCAACATCGGCCTCTTTCTCTGGCGGCTGCAAGATTATCTGGCCGGCCCCATTCCTGCCACCCCCAGCGGCCCGCAGCGGCAAAGCGAAGCGCGCGCGGTTGCCACTCCCGCTGACGGCCGCTACACCTTCCATCCGCTCGGGTTCAATGCTCCGTTGTTGAACCGGGCGCAAACCAAAACTGACGCCACCCTGCTGGCCACGGAAATCAATCTTCCCGGTCTCTTGCGCCGCCGTCCGCTTTACGACGAACTGGAAATCCTGCGCCAGTCGGCGGTCGACCAAAGCCCCACGCCGGCGCTGGTTTATTTTGGCGCCAATCCCGTGTTTCAGATCATGGTGGATGGCACGCTGGTTCCGTTTGATCAAATCATGGTGTGTGACGTGAGTGATGTCTCCGCCACGGACTGGCGGAGGCCAGGAAAAACCAAATCGTACACGCCAGCGTCCGGCGGCGCAGCGGTCAAGAAAAATATCGCGCTGTCGGTTGATCCTGTGCGCGGACGCATCGCCTTTCCCGCAGGCGTGAAGCCTTCCTCGGTACAGGTTGCCTATACCTATGGCTTCAGCGGCGATCTCGGCGCCGGGTCTTACGATCGCACCAACTGGCTGAAGGATCCGCAGACCGGGCCGGCGCCGTTCAACAATTCCCGGCGCTGGCAGGCTGCGGTAAGCCGCAGGCTCACTCCAGTTCCCAAACTGCTGTTCGCCACGCTTTCCGATGCGTTGAAGGAATGGGACAAACAACCTGCGAACACCGATGGCGTGATCGCCATCCTGGACAGCGCCTCTTATCGCGAAGACCTCAGCATCAACGTTCCGGAGGGCAGCCGCTTGCTCATGGTTGCGGCTGATTGGCCTTCGTTGCGCGAGACGGGATCAGGAACAAACTTGAGTCTCGATCCCGACGGACTGCGTCCTCACCTGATCGGCAAAATCGATGTTGACGGCACGGCCGCTAACAGCAGCAAGAATCCCGGACAACTGTTCATCGACGATCTTTTGATCGAGGGCATCCTGACCGTGGTGGCCGGAAATCTGGGGACGCTCACGCTTTCCCATACGACGATTTCCCCTTCAGCGGGATTGAAAGTTGCTTCTTCGGGGAAGTCCGACAACAGCGATCTGGTCGTGAACCTGTATCGCACCATCTGCGGACCCGTCACGCTGAGTGCCAGCATTCCCGCCCTGAATGCTACGGACAGCATTATCAGCAGCGGGCCGGCCAGTTCCGATCAGGACGCGGCCATTACGGCCCCCGGCGCAACGGTGAACATTCAGACTACGACTGTACTGGGAACGACGGCCGGGCTCATCGTGGATGCGGGCAACAGCATTTGCACCGGCGTTGTCACCGCGAATCGCCGGCAGGCGGGCTGCGTCCGCTTCTCTTACGTCCCTGACGCTTCGCAAACGGCGCGCCGGTTCCATTGCCAGCCTGATCTGGCGCTCACCGATGTTAAGGGCGCAGCAGCGCAGAATGCGGTCCGCGCGCGTCTTACACCCCAGTTCACGTCACTCGATTTTTCACAACCGTTTTACGCGCAACTCAGTCCCAGGTGCGCAGCTGAAATTGCCACCGGCGCTGAAGATGGCGCGGAAATGGGAGCTTTCAGCTTCCTCCAGCAACCGCAGCGAAGGGCCAACCTGCTTACCGCTCTCGATGAATACCTTCGCTTTGGGCTGGAAGCCGGCATCACCGAGGAGACATAAGGAGAGACCATGAAAGGCGACTTTACACGCTGGAGCTTTAAACCGCAGAACCACTATCACTCGGTGCTCAAACAACAGGGGCGCGTCGATGTGGACGCCGACTGGAACGAGCAGGGCGCGATCGACCACCATCGCATCGAGACCGAAGCGCTGGACGTGATTGGCCCGTGCGGCGCTCCAGCGGACAATGCCGGCTTCATGCTCACCGTGGCCGCGGGCGGCAAGGACCTGCAGATCAGCAAAGGCCGCGCTTACGTTGACGGCATCCTCTGCGAAAACGAGCAGGACGCGCTGGTGACGAGCCAGCCTGACCTGCCGAATTTCAAGTTGCCCGCTGCTGCCGGTGTTTATATCGCCTATCTTCGCGTCTGGCTCAGACATATCACGCCGCTCGACGACGATGGAATCCGCGAGTCCGCCTTGAGCGGGCCGGACACTTGTACCCGCGCCAAGACTGTATGGCAGGTGAACTTCCTGCCGGCTGGTCCGGTGGGCAGCAACGTGAACTGTGCCACCCAGCTTGCGGCATGGGACTCACTGGTGACCGCCAGCAGCGGGAAAATGGCCGCGCAAGCCGCGCCCTCCGATAGCACGCAAACACCGTGCACGATCCCGGCCAAAGCCGGGTTTCGCCGCCTGGAGAACCAGCTCTATCGAATCGAGATTCATGACGCCGGCGATTCAACCAAGAACCCTGTTACCTTCAAGTGGTCGCGTGACAATGGCTCGGTGGTGACATCTTGGCTCGAGCAAAAGACCGACCCTAACCTCACGGTAAGCAGCACCGGCCGCGATACGGTGCTGGGCTTTGCTCCCGGACAGTGGATTGAACTGAGCGACGACAATACCGACTTGAACCTCAACTCGGGAACGCTTGCGCCGCTCACCAATGTGCAGGACCACACGCTGGTGATCGATCCGGCACAGGCCGTTCCCGCAGGCAGCGCCAAGATCGCCAACTTCTCGCTCAATCCTAAAATTCGCCGCTGGGATTCCACCGGGCTGATCGCGATGACGCCGGGCAAATGGCAGGACCTTGAAGATGGCGTGCAAGTCCAGTTTTCCAACGGCACCTTTGCCACCGGCGATTACTGGATGGTGCCTGCCCGCACTCTCAAGGCGGACGTGGAGTGGCCGGTCGATGGCTCGAGCAATCCCAGTGCGGAGCCGCCCGTGGGCGTGCGCCGCCACTACTGCCGTCTCGCCATCGCGCAGTTCGATGGCGCCAATTGGTCGGTGCTGGGCACTTGTCTCCCCACTTTTCCCGCACTCACGGAAATCACCACCGGCCAGGACAAGGGAGTACACATCACGGACGTGCGCGCGGCCAAACCGGATGCCCGCCTCCTGAATGATTCCGATGTTGCGGCCAGCGAAATCCTGGGAGCTGGCATCCGCATCCTGTGCGATGGCGCCCTGAACCCGGTTTCCATTCAGCCCACAACCTGCTTTGTCACATTGGAACTGCCCTGGCCTTTGTTTGATCCGCGACAGGATTCCCTGGCGATCTTTGGCTATGAATATCTCGTGCTTGCCGGTGATGTAAGGACTGCCGCGGGAACCACCGGCGCCGAGATCCTCTGGAGACTGAAGGCCCCAACCGGCGCCGCGGCCCCTGCTGTTCTCGAGTTCGTCTTGGGCGTTCTGAACAGGCTCAAGAGTGCGCAGCAGGAGCCCCGCATCCTCGCCCGGCTTACGCTCAAAGGCAATTTCATCTGGAGCCAGACTGACCCAAACATATATCTCGATGGCGAAGGCTTTGGCACCGAACAGAAATCAGGGAACGTGGCGAGCATTGGAGTGCGCCTGCCGCAAAGTGGAGACGGCAAGAAAGGCGGCGATTTTCAGATGTGGTTCTGGCTGGGATTGCCGGCCTTGCTCAGCGGCCTGAGCATCTCTCCCGCCAGCGTCAACATCGGCCAGAACGCCACCGGTGTTGTTACCCTGACGGGCCCGGCGCCAACCGGAGGAGCAACGGTCAGCCTTGCCGGCGTTGTGCTGGATGCAAGCGGCGCGCAGCTTCCCGGCGTGAGCATCGCAACCGTGCCTGCATCGGTGAACGTTCTCGCTGGACAAGCGTCGGCGTCATTTGCGATTACCAATACAACTCTGCCTCCGAACGTGGGCGGCCCGGTAACTTTACAAGTAACCGCAAGCTTTGGCGGCAAGACCTCTCCGCCAGCCAACTTGAGCGTGACCAGAGCCATCACGCTTGTGGCTCCACTTTCGCTGAACCCGGCCACGATCCTGGGCGCGCCCGGGGTCCCCGGCAATGTGACCGGAACCGTGAATTTGAGCGGACCTGCGCCGGCAACCGGAGCTGTGGTTGCGCTTGCCAGCAGCAATCCCAACGCCGCCAGGCCTGCGCAGCCCACGGTAACGGTGCCTGCGAACCAGACCAGCATTCCGTTTACGATCAACACGTTTGCGCAACCGTTCAATACTTCCGCCCAAGCGCAGATCACCGCAACGTTTGGCGGAACCAGCCAGTCAGCCACGTTGACTGTTCTAGGTGCGAGGTTGGGATAAGTTGCTCGGTTGATCTCAAGAGGATCGTGCCGGAAGGTAAGGCAATTTCCCATCCTTCCTCCGAAGCTGAGAAACAAGGGCAGCTTCGGAGGAAGGATGGGGGGACGCGCGCCGTTCCTTGATCCCAAACGGATTACAGTTGACACCGAGTCCAAAGGACTGCGACGCATCCACGGCGGACTTGAGACTCAGTCTAAACCCACCCTTTGCTCCGCAAAGGGTAGGGCACCCGCTTCATGGTAGCGCGTGCGAAAAGCGGCCACCCAGCCCCACGAATAGCAATGTAACTTTCGTTGTTTGGGAGCGCAACTCAAAGAATGTTTGTCCCCACGCTTCGCCAACACCGGGCGAAAGCGTGGGCTACCCGGCGGGCAGTTGCGTCAGAGGCACGTCCCCATCTTTTTAACCTGAACGTCTCTGAGCTTGTCGGCGGGGTCCAGCTTCGAGTCGGGCCCACCTCCGGCACGCGGATCGGAGGCATCGAAGTTGAGCGCAAGATAGACCTTCCACGGTTTACACACAAGACTGCCGGGTTCTTCGCCGATCTGGACGAAGTAACTGTCTGCGCTTCCCCCGACGTAAACCCAGTGGTACTCCACTCCTCGGGAATCTAGGTATTTCTCAACGTCGGCTCTGGCCATACCTGGGGAGAGGTCACGCTGAAACGGTGCTATTGCCGCACGATAAGCAGTTTCTCGCCGAGCCTGAGCGACCTTCGAGTAAGCAAGCCACGCGGAAAACAGCACAACCGCCCCCACTGCCAAGGCTATGACCCTTCTTCTCACCAGAACATTCTAATGTGCATACGCCACTCCGTTGTAGACCTGGGACTAGCGGTTGTTGCCGTAATATCGCCTTTTCACTCACAACCGGCTTCTGAGCGTAATCGCCTGATTACAACAGTTATCGTGCTGGGCCGGATTTTTGATCCATTACATATCGAGTCTCGACCGGGTCACGCCCGTTCAAACGAATTACAGGGTCTGGCGAAAGAACGAGAGAATCGGCATCGAGATGCACTGTTGTTTTTCCCTTGTTGGACTCGGCAGTGTACTCTAGCTGGCCTGCCTGTTCCAGCCACGTCCCAGACCCGCTCAGTTTCATTCCTTCGTACTTACCGGACATCTCCCCGGAATAGCTCCATTTTCCTTGGTCTTTAAACTCCACTTGCCACGACTTGATGCTCAGTGCCGCCGGATCTTTTCCCCCTGCCAACTTCAGCTTCCAACTGCCCAACAGGCTGCGAGCGTGTGGGAACGCTGACGGGGCTTCGGTTCGATGTGATGTACAACCCAAACAGGCGATGAGTGTAAGGCAGACGAGAAACGCTGG
This sequence comes from Candidatus Angelobacter sp., assembly GCA_036380095.1. Lineage (GTDB taxonomy): Bacteria > Acidobacteriota > Terriglobia > Terriglobales > Acidobacteriaceae > Angelobacter. The sequence goes on from DASVFK010000298.1 coordinate 24,194, forward strand.
TTTCGGCATAGTTCCAGACGGAATGCTGGAACAGAGCATACCACGCAAATCAGAATAGCGTTATTGATCACTCAGTGCGCGTCGTGCAACCCTTTCCCGACGCTCCGTAGCTGGTGAAATCGCCATTACACTCACTTCCCGGTTCTGAGTGTAATTGCCCGTTAACAACAGTTACGTTCCCGCTGAGAGTAAACTGGTTGGGCAATGAAGATATTGGTGCTTTTGCTGGCCATGCTGAATGCCGTGTTCGCGGCTGCTCAAGCTAATCTCGGGATGCGCCTGCCTTCCGCTACGGTGCCCAGGAACAACACGAATCTATGTTTAGCTACGCCTTCCCAAACGTATCCATGCCTCGAGGACGTGAAACTTGGCGGTGTGCGGTTCACCGTAGTGGGCTACGCCCCTCACACACGCCGCATAAGATACCTCGCCACCGAGGATGAGAGTTTCAGAACTCTAGACGGGTTACGCGTTGGTGGCCTGATTGAGCTGGCTGAAAGCGAAATATTTTCAGTAGCCGGATGGTACATCATGGGACCAAGAACCAAAGACGGGTGGCGGCCAATATTGGGGAGTTTTCTAGTTGGCGATGTCATCAATTCGGTAGACGGAGAAGCTGTCGATCTCACCAAGCCAGTGCCAGGCAGAATGCACCGTTTCAAAATACTCGGCTTTGACAAAGGCGGAGTTTGACGCCGCTCCACTTCCAGTCTTCAGGTTTTTCGACGAATCCCCGCTTCACTGGGTTCCGATGCATATAGCGCAGCTTCTCTTTGCGTTTATGATCGCTGAACACATTGAAATCGTAGTATCGCTTCTGCCAGAAAGCGCCGTCGCCAGCACAATCACGCAGTTTGCGCGAACTCACTTGCTTGAGCATGCGCAGAGCAAGCGCGAGACCGGAACGCTCCGGCTCGCTCACAAGCAAATGGACGTGTTCGGGCATGACCACGTAGCCGACTACATAGAAGCCGTACCAACGCCGTACGCGTTCCAAGGTTTGTTCAAAAGTGTCGCGGGCGGAAGCCGCCTGCAAATGCTTTTTTCTGTGATAGCACGTAAAGGTGACGTAATGAAGCTGCCCTGTCTGCTGATAGCGCTTCCATCGTGAAGGCATACGAATAGCAATGTAACTTTCGTTGTTTCAGAGTGCAACTCAGAGAATGTTTGCCCGGAGAATCGTGCCCCCACGCTTCGCCAACACCGGACGAAAGCGTGGGCCACCCGGCGAGAATCTGCCCTCCCCTGCGTCTCAGGGAAAAAACATTCTCTTGACATTCCCTTTTGTAGAACCCGGCTGGCGTATTTGAAGGGATCTTTCGGAGTGGGAGCAAAGACCGGGTCTTTCACCCTTCACCGGTAAAAACGGGGGCTATCCGGCGAGTTTCTCGTTTGACGTCGGCCCCCGGCAGCACCGGGGTCACCCGCCGTCTTTGCCCTAGACGCGTACTTCAAAAGTCGATACGAGATATACAGCAACAAAAGAATCTCGCAGACTAGTTCAACGAGCCAGGCAAAGTCCTGCCAGCGCTTCGGCATGATGTAGCCCTCTTTGAACTTTGGATAGAGGTAATAATTCTCATAAACCAGCTCGCCAAAGTTGTACATAAATTGCACAGCTGTCAAGAAAAGGGTTCCGCCCACAAGTGCCGCCGCAAAACGTTGCACTCCGATCTTGGAAGACCAAAGGGAAAACGCAGCTACTGAAAACCGAACAATGAATGTAACAATCCCGACAGCAGCAGAGACTTGCAACGAAGCACGGCCAAAACTCGGCTCTGAAGCGAGCCCCGCAACCACGATGTTCAGGCCGAGGATCAATCCCACCTGGGGCAACAGGTTCGCTACGATGACCGCCTCCGTCGCCACGGCGATCACAAGGTACAAGCTCATCAACATTGCGCGACCAAGTGGCAGCAGCATTTGATCCACCGAACAAACATAAGTGATTGCCAGAAGCGCGAGAGCTGCAGCGGCTTCACATACGCAAATCTTAAGCGTTCGCATCGGGCCACCCGCCGGGTTCCAAGGTTTGTTCAAAAGTGTCGCGGGCGGAAGCCGCCTGCAAATGCTTTTTTCTGTGATAGCACGTAAAGGTGACGTAATGAAGCTGCCCTGTCTGCTGATAGCGCTTCAATCGTGAAGGCATACGAATAGCAATGTAACTTTCGTTGTTTCAGAGTGCAACTCAAAGAATGTTTGTCCAGAGAAATCGTGCCCCCACGCTTCGCCAACACCGGGCGAAAGCGTGGGCCACGCATTATAAAAGGGCGCCCCTTTCCAAGTAGTCTTGGTGTGCTTAGGCACCACGACGAAAGGAAGGAACACCCTCATGAGTAAGGTTAAATACATTGGGCTGGATGTGCATCAGGCAAGTATCTCGGTCGCT
>DASVFK010000299.1:0-2080 GCA_036380095.1 Candidatus Angelobacter sp.
TTCTTGTCGGCGGTTACCAGTACCATGGGCTCGCCTTTTTCCGCGCACTTCTTGGCGCAATCGCCGTTCACTTTGGGGGCGCACTTCGCGTCGGTGACCCAGCCATCAAAGGTCCCGGCCGCGGCAAAGCTCAGCGATGCCGCCAGGGCCGTGAAAACGACCAATGCGAAAATCTTCTTCATTTGTCTCTCCTCGTTGGTTGTTGGTATCTTGAAACCGCAGGCTTTCCTGCGCGTTTGATCCGGGTACGCAGAAAAGGCCGGCAATGGATTTTTCTTTTTCTGGCGTCTCCAGTTTTTCCGCGGCCACCCAGGGCCGGGGAGCGCCGAAAAGAATACTATCAGCCGGCGGGCGGGAAGGCCAGCCGTTCCGCAATCCGCCGGGCTGCCCGGGGCCGTACTGATAAAGGAAGGACCATGCGCGAAAGCGGCACTCAGGTGCCCAATGTACGCGATGAAGCATCCCTGATCGCCCGCATCCACACCGGCGACCAGGCCGCCATGGGCGAGCTTTACGACCGCTTTTCCAGCATCGTGTACGGCGTGGCTTTGCGCGTCCTGGGCAACACCATGGCCGCGGAAGACGTGGTCCAGGAGGTCTTTTTGCAACTTTGGCGCAACCCGCAGGCCTTTGATGCCGGCCGCGGCCGCCTTGCGCCCTGGCTGGCCGTGATCGCGCGCAATCGCGCCATTGACATGCTGCGCAAGCGCCAGCCGGAAGATGACATTGACGAGCTCCCCATCGCCTCTTCCGTCAATCTGGAAGATGTAGCCGCGCGCAAGCTGGCCGTGGATAAAGTCCGCGGCGTGCTGGCCCAGCTTCCTCCCGAGCAGCGCAAGGCCCTGGAAATGGCGTATTTTGAAGGGCTCACGCATACTGAAATTGCCGGCAAGACCAACGAGCCGCTGGGCACGGTGAAAACCCGCATCCGCTCCGGCCTGCAGGCATTGAGAAAAGCATTGGCATGAAGGACCACGCACAATTCGCCGACAATCTGGCGCTCTATGCCATGGACGCGCTCCACGATCCGCAAGAGCTCGCCGAGCTGCAGTCGCACCTGAGCAGCTGCGGCGAGTGCCGCCGCGAACTCGAGGCCCTGCGCGCCGATACTGCCCTGCTTGCGCTCTCCGCCACGGGTCCGCAGCCGCCGCAACGCGCCCGCCAGCGCCTGATGCGCGCCGTGGCCGCCGAACCTCGCACTGCGGAGCCGCCGCGCTCGCGTTTCATTCTCGGCCGCCTGCAACCGCGATGGCTGACTCTTGCGCCGGTCGCCGTGGCCGCCATGCTCGCCGTTATCAGCATGGGACTCATGCTCAACAACCTGCGCTTGCGCAAAAACTACGAGCAACTTGCGGCGAAGTACACCAAGCTCCAGGGCGATTCCGCGCTGGCCCTTGAAGTCATGGACATGATCAATGACCCGCGCGCCGTGCGCATGACGCTGATCTCCGGCCAGACACGCCCGCAACCGCAAGTGAAGACCATCTACAAACAAGAGAAAGGCCACATCCTTCTCATGGCCAGCAACCTGGCGCCGATTCCCGACGACAAGGTCTACGAACTCTGGCTCATCCCCATGAGCGGCGCCGCTCCCATGCCCGCCGGCACCTTCCGCATCGACCAAAAAGGCAGCGCCATGATGATGCATGCCATGGAAACGGAAGGCCTCCAGGCCAAGGCGTTCGCGATCACGGTGGAACCAGCGGGAGGAAGCCAGACACCGACCATGCCGATTGTGCTGTCGCCGGCAGGGTGATCGCCCATAAACGTGTCATCGTGAGTGAATGCCCGAGGGGGCAAGCCCACTCCCCTTCCCCCTGATTCCCCTCCTTACAATATTCCCTGCCCCCGTTCGTCTACAGGAAAGGCAGGATGCGATGGACGAGCCGGCGAGCATCACCGCGATGAGCGACCAGGACCGAAAAATCTCCGAGATCGTCGCGCAAGAGCGGTCACGGCTGCGCAATTTCATCCGCCGGCGTGTGCCCGATCCAGCCGACGTCGAAGACATCGTGCAGGACGTCTTCTACCGGTTGGTCGAAGCCAATCGGCTGCTGATGCCGATTGATCACGTGACCGG
>DASVFK010000300.1:0-2048 GCA_036380095.1 Candidatus Angelobacter sp.
GTGCACTTTCTTCCCGGCCAGCCGGGAGTCGATCATCTTTGGATCGCTGGTAAGCCGGTATTTCACCCAGACACTCGGGCTGGTGTGATTTTCGTATTCCACTTCAGCTTCGGCCAGAGCGGTCTTGTCGTGGATGCACCAATAGACCGGCTTCAGCCCTCGGTACACCGTGCCTTTTTCCAGGAAGTCAAAGAATGAGCGCACGATGGCGGCTTCGTAGCCCGGCTCCATGGTGGAATAAGGTTTGTCCCACCGGCCGAAGATGCCAAGACGCTTGAACTGTTCGCGTTGCAGATCAAGGTACTTGTTGGCGTATTTGCGGCACGCCTCGCGCACCGCAAGGGGCGACATCTCCAGCTTCTTGCGCCCGAGATCGTGGTCGACTTTGATTTCAATGGGAAGACCGTGGCAGTCCCAGCCGGGAACATACGGTGCATCAAAGCCTGCCATGGTTTTGGCCTTGACCACAAAGTCCTTGAGCGACTTGTTCATTCCCGTGCCCATGTGGATCGGGCCGTTAGCATAAGGAGGGCCGTCATGCAACACATACAGCGGAGAGCCTTTGCGCGACTCCCGGATCTTGCCGTAGAGATCCATGCCGGCCCACTTTTCCAGCCATTTCGGCTCGTTCTGCGGCAAGCCGGCTTTCATGGGAAATTCGGTCTTAGGCAGATTGACTGTGCTCTTGGGGTCGAGCGGCGCGGGCATGCACTCTCCGGTGAAAAATTCTGGTGAAACTTAATTATAACCAGTATTCATTCCGCCTTCTTCAGCCCATCCGTCCAGGCCCTGCGGCTTAACCAGAGCAAAACGAATTTTTGCGCTTCTTCACAAAACCAATTTTCGGCAGCATGAATCCTACATCGTGAGCACCTCGAGAAATTTGAGAAGCGAAAGGGTTGCGGCGGGGAAACTTGTCCGCGCGGATACAACTTGCACCCTGCTGCGCTCATCTTCTAGGAAGGAATCCAGACCACAGGAAGACGTGGTGAGTTGGCAAAAAGGTTCTACGGGTCGGACCATGGCGAATCAGGTGATTGTTCCTCGTACCCAAGTCAAGCATGAAGCGCCCAGATATGAAGTTCCCAGCCTGGGCCTTCTCCCGGAAATGCACCGTTCTTTGTGGGTGTCGCTCTATCAGAACGTGAGGGAAGCGCTCTACCCGGAGAAACTGCCTCCGCTGCGTCTGACGGCGCGCCCGGTGGCCGTGCGCGAAATCTGGAGCCACCGCAACGCGCGCAGGCCGGCGACAGGCTCGCTGCTGTTGCACGCGCTGGGGATCACTGTAGTTTTGGTGCTCTCCTATATCAGCCTGCACAGCAACAAGACGATCGCCAAAGAGGAGCATGTCACCATGATTGCTCCGCCGCTCTCCGACTATCAGCCGGTCATGGCGCCGGCCCAGGCAAAAAAACAGCTGGCAGGCGGCGGTGGTGGTGGCGAACACGCCAAGATTTTTGAGTCGAAAGGCCGTCTACCCAAGATCGCTCCAGAGCAGTTCACGCCGCCGACGGTAGAAATCAAGAACACCAAGCCCAAGCTGGCGATGGAACCGACTGTAGTAGCGCCGGCCAACGTGAAACTGCCTGACGTGCCCAACATGCCCAACCTGGGCAACCCGATGTCAGCGCGTGTGACGGGACCTGCTTCCAACGGTCCTGGCTCTGGTGGAGGCATTGGTTCGGGAAGCAACAACGGCGTTGGCTCAGGCACAGGTCCCGGACATGGTCCTGGCCAGGGCGGTGGTTTTGGCGGCGGCGTATATCAACTGGGTGACATTGGCGTAACTCCTCCTGTAGCCAAGTACACGCCGGAGCCCGACTTCTCCGAAGAAGCGCGAAAAGCCAAGTACCAGGGCACGGTGACGCTTTCTGCCGTCATCGGTCCGGATGGCCGTCCGCGCAACCTCAAAGTGGTTCGTCACCTGGGCATGGGGCTGGATGAAAAGGCTATGGAAAAAGTGAGGACCTGGCTCTTTGAACCCGGCAAACGCAACGGACAACCCGTGGCCGTGGCCATGACGCTGGAAGTGGATTTCAGGCTGTTCT
>DASVFK010000301.1:0-5509 GCA_036380095.1 Candidatus Angelobacter sp.
GCTGATATCAGCCAGCGAGTGCTTCACGTCACCCACGCGTGCCGGACCATAGGCCGCCTTGCCGGAGAATCCGATAATCTCTTGAAGCATCTCGTAAGTCTGATTCAGGGAATAGCGGTTGCCCGTGGCTACATTGAAGACCTTGCCGCTGACCTTGTCCGCAGGAGCTGCAGCGGCCAGCAGGTTCGCCTGGACAGCATTTTCAATGTAGGTAAAATCGCGGCTCTGCTCGCCGTCGCCAAAGATCGTGGGCGTTTCGCCCTGGAGCATCTGGGTGATGAACTTGGCGAGCACGGCGGAATACTGCGAGTTTGCGTCCTGGTGCGGGCCAAAGACGTTGAAGTAGCGCAGGCTGACGGTCTCCAGCCCGTACACGGCAGCGAAGGTCTGCATGTAAAATTCGCCGGTCAGTTTCTGCACGGCATAAGGCGAGATCGGTTTAGGAGACATTGCTTCGTGCTTGGGCAGGACTTCACTCTCGCCATAAGCGGAGGACGAAGCGGCATACACCACGCGGCGCACGCCTGCGTCCCGTGCCGCCACCAGCAGGTTGAGCGTGCCCTCAACGTTGACTTTGTTGGTCAGCTTGGGATCAGCCACGGACTTAGGGACGGAAGGCAGCGCGGCTTCGTGAAAAATATAGTCAATGCCCTGGCATGCCGCGGCCAGTCCAGAAGGATCCAAGAGCGTGACCTCATGAAAGTCCAACTCTTTGAGATCAGCGATGTTTTCCGGCTTGCCGGTGGAAAAATCATCCAGCCCGCGGACTTCTTCGCCGCGTTCCAGCAGGGCCCGCGCGATAGAAGACCCAATGAAACCCGCTACACCCGTTACCAGATACTTCCCCATGAATTGCTCCCGGAAAGCGAGACCCGGGCCGCTCACGGAAAGCACCGCAAGCGACCCGAAGGTGCTCGTGACTACATGTTGCTGGCGCGCAGGCCGAATGCCCGATCCGCCGGAGCCAGCCCGTGCTGTTTGATTTTGTACAGCAGCGCCTTATAGCTGATGTTGAGCTGAGCCGCCGCCAGTTTGCGGTTCCAGTTGGCGCTTTCGAGAGCGCGCTGGATCTCTTTGGCTTCGGCATCGTCTTTCAGGCTGCGCACCAGGGCCTTGAGCCCGCCGTGGGCCGCAGAAGAAGCTGCTTCGCCATCGCCCTCTTTGCCCTTGGCGCGGAGTTCGTCAATGGCCAGCCCTTCGTTTTCGAGCACCAGGAAGCGTTTGACGAAATTGCCGAGTTCACGCAGGTTTCCCGGCCAGTGGTAGCGCAGGCATTCCTGCACCAGGCGCTCGGAAATGGGCAGGGGGTTCTTGCCGAACTTGTGCGACATGTTGTTCATGAAGTAGGTGAGCAGCAGCGGTATCTCTTCTCTGCGCTCGCGCAGCGGCGGGATGGTCATGGTAAACGCATTCAGCCGGTAATAAAGGTCTTCGCGCAGCTGTTTCTCGGCGATGGCCTTCTGCACGTCAATGTTGGTGGCGGCCAGGATGCGGGCATCGGCCACGAGATTGGCGCGTCCGCCCAGGCGGCAGAACGTGCCATCCTGCAGCACATGCAACAGCTTGGCCTGCAGCGCCGCGCTCATCTCTCCGATTTCGTCGAGCAGGATGGTGCCTTTGTGCGCCAGCTCAAACTTGCCCGGCTTGGGCTTGCTCGCGCCGGTAAAGGCGCCGGCTTCATAGCCGAAGAGTTCGCTTTCCAGGAGCTCGGCCGGCAGCGCCGCGCAGTTCACCTTCATCAGCGGGCGGTGCGCGCGGATGGACATCTTATGGATCAGCCGCGCCAGGATTTCCTTGCCCACGCCGCTTTCGCCGAGCAGCAACACCGGCACGTCGACCTTGGCGATCAGCGCCACCTGGGCGCGCAGCTGCTTCATGACCGGGCTGGCAGCGAGGAAGAAAAGATCGTCGTCCAGGTTCTCCACCAGCTCCATTCCCTTCACGCTGTAAGAGGTCGCCTGCGCGATGGTCTGCTCACCGGCGGCTTCCAGCGCGCGACGCACCGCGCCTTGAAGTTGCGGCGGCTGGAACGGTTTGGTCACGTAGTCTGACGCGCCCAGTTTGATGGCCTGCACCACTTTGCTGGTGTCACTCAGGCAGGACATCATCACTACCTTCTGCTCTGGCCGGATTTTTTTGCAGCTTTCCAGGGTTTGCAGCCCGTCCATCCCCGGCAGGACCAGGTCCAGGACAATCAGGTTGGGGGCCGGCTTGCGGCTCATGCGCTGCACGGCCTCTTCGCCGCTGGACGCAGTTTCCACGGTGTAATTCTCGATTTCCAGAAGCGTTTTGGTATAACGAAGTACACTCGGCTCGTCATCGACGAGTAAGATATTTGGCGCGCTCATTTTTTCTTTCTCTCCTACCTGACCTGTGATAACAGCAGGGAAAACCTGCTTCCCTTACCCAATTCGCTTTCCACCCAGATCACCCCTCCATGCGCTTCCGTCATGCGCCGGGCTATGGCCAGTCCTAACCCGGTACCGCGTGAAGAGGCTCCTGGCAGTTGAACAAAATCCTGAAAAATATCGCGTTGCCGTTCCAAAGGGATCCCGGGGCCCGTATCTGTAACATCGATCCTGACTGCGTTCTCGATCTTTCGGTTTTCTTTTCTTTCCATGTTGAACAGAAACTCTGACTGCGCTTTGCGCCGCTCCCAGAAGCAGGGCGTCGCGCTCAAGACCACCTTGCCCTCCTTGGGCGTGTACTTCAGGGCGTTCTCGATCAAGTTGGAAACGATGTGCTGCAGCTTCAACGATTCCACACCCACTTTGGGGCTTCGTTCGGCTGCACGGAATGCATAGCTGATCGATTTCTGCCGCGCCGCCGACGCCCAGTAATTGAAGATCTCGCGCAGGTGCTCATTCACGTTCGCGGGTTCGCACCCCGGCTCGCCGCGTCCTGCACCTTTGCCTCCGCGCAATTCGCTGAGCAGCAGCAGGTTTTGGATCAGCCGTTGAAGCCGCTCCGCGCTCTCCTGGATTTCACCCAGGACCTGACGCTGGCGATCGTTCACCTGTCCCAGATGGCTGTTGCGCAGCAGGTCCGTGTAGCCCAGCATCACCACCAAAGGCGTTTTGAATTCATGCGCAGCTGAAACCAGGGGGAAAAACTCCGCTTCCACCTGAGACCCTCGCAACTCCGGCATCGCCATCTCGGGCGGACGCACCTCAGAAACTTTTTGAGCTTCCGCGCTGTTGCAACGCGAACTATGCCGTTTGGATTCGAGCGGGGCCTGGCAAGCCGGGCACTGCACACCGTCATCCTGATTCAGGTCTGTAAGCATGTTCCTCAAATTTTGCGGTCCCCTGTTTCCTAGCAGAGATGCCGCTCGGTTGCAGCTGAGTGGGACAGCTACTTACTTTTCACCTAAGATTCAAATGGTATGAAAAGTGTTGCGCTCTGACCGTGATGGCCGTCACCAGTACTAAGTGGCCCGCTGCAACACGCAAACATCTCACGCCCCGCGCGGAAGATGTGTGAAAGTTTGGTTGGATTCGAATGATTGGAAAGGAGGTCCGGGCCTAGCTTGCCCACGCCCGCCACCGAGGTACTTGATTCGGCTACAGTACCGGCCTTAACCCCCGAGGCCCTTCGCCTGGGCGCAATTCCTGCCGGCTGTCCAAACAGCAAGTGCATTCAATTACCCCTTCCAAGGTGTCCGATTCCGTCGATACACCAGCCTGCCGCGATGCCGAAGAGGAAATGTCTTTCTCTTTTTCCTCTTTCTGGGGCCACATCGTGCCTATCTGGTGATCGTCCACTTGGCCAATAGATCCATTGTCTATTGGTACAACATCGTGCGTAGTACTATATTAGACGAAATGCCCTACATGCAAGGCCTATTTTCCTGTTTTTCAAATATAAGAAAAAACTTAATCGCCTAATTTGCCAAGATTTCCTTGCTTCCAACTGATAGTGCATGGGTGCGCCATTTCATTACAACCCTAGGAGAAGAATCCTGTTGTTACGAAAACCGAAATCGCCAGATTTTGTCAGCACTCGCCAACTCCTGAGACAAAGTATGAAAAGTTTTTCAGCTATCTGGGGTCTGAGCCCCCTTCTTAATCATTCGCAGCCCTGTTCTATGGCAGCAAAAATGCTCTTTCCCAGGTGCGATGAGCACTGTTTCCCTGCAACCAGCCGTGAGCAGCGCCGACCTGCTTAAGAAAAAAGTCGAAACCCGCACCGCCAAGATCGGCATCATTGGCATGGGCTATGTGGGATTGCCTCTGGCACTCTTGTTCAGCGAGCAAAAGTTCCGCGTCACTGGTTTTGACATAGACGAAAGAAAGGTGACTACGCTGACCGCCGGCGGGTCGTACATTGTCCGCATACCTGGAACGGAGATTCAAGCCGCTCAGGCAAGCGGGTTTACCGCAACCGCAGATTTTGCCGGGCTCGCGGAAATGGACGTGGTGATTATCTGTGTGCCTACTCCACTGGACGATCATCACGAGCCGGACCTTAGTTTCATCGAAAAGACCGCGGAGAGCATTGCGCCGCACTTGCGTCCGGGGCAGCTCGTTGTCCTGGAGAGCACCACGTATCCGGGGACGACACAGGAGTTGTTGATTCCGATTCTGGAAAAGAACCCGCTGGGCCTGAAAGCCGCCTGGAATGGCTCGGCTTCCGACCGCGAATTCTTTGTCGCCTTCTCTCCAGAACGCGAGGACCCGGGGAACGATACCGTGGCCCGCTGCGATATTCCCAAGGTGGTGGGCGGCCTGAACCCAACGGCAACCGAACTTGGCCGCGCCGTCTACGGCAGCATTTTCAACCGCACGGTCCCTGTTTCCAGCCCGGCGGCTGCTGAGATGACCAAGCTTTTGGAGAACATCTATCGCTGCGTGAACATCGCGCTGGTCAACGAGCTGAAACTCCTGAGCCTGCGCATGGGGATCAACATCTGGGAAGTGATTGAAGCGGCTTCCACCAAGCCTTTTGGCTTTCATCCGTTTTATCCCGGCCCCGGGCTGGGCGGGCATTGCATCCCGATTGATCCTTTTTATCTTTCCTGGAAAGCCAAGGAATATGACTTCCACACACGTTTCATCGAGCTGGCGGGCGAGATCAATTCCAACATGCCGTACCAGGTGGTCCAGTCGGCGGCGGCGGCCTTGAACCAAAGACGAAAGACGCTCAACGGCTCCAAGGTCCTGGTGCTGGGCGTGGCTTACAAGCGTGATATCGACGATCTGCGCGAGTCACCTTCGCTCACCATCATCGAGCTGCTGAAGCAGGAAGGCGCGGAGGTCTTTTACAACGATCCTTATTTTGCTTTTGTCGGCCGCGGACGGAAATACGATCTGCAGATGCAGAACACGCCGCTCGAGAACCTGGGGCAGTACGACTGCGTGATGATCGTGACCGACCACTCGGATTACGACTACAAGAAGATCGTACGCGAGTCTCAGTTAGTGGTGGACACACGCAACGCAACCCGCGGCATTGAGGCGGAAAACATCGTTCGCTGTTGAGTTTTTCACGGGCCGCGAAACTGCGGCGT
>DASVFK010000302.1:0-20679 GCA_036380095.1 Candidatus Angelobacter sp.
GAGATGACCGTAACCGAAGTGTGCCTGGAAGCGGGGTACGGGAGCCTGGGATCGTTCAGCACCAAATTTCACCGGATGGTTGGGTGCACGCCCTCCGCCTATCAGCGCGAGGTGCGGCGTGTCTTCGGTTACGCGGCACCATGGCGGATTGTGGCCATGCCGGCCTGCTATCTCGGCGGTTATGGCGGAATTGGCTTCTAGAAAGCTCTCAGGCAGGTCGCACAAGAGCGTTCGAGAAAAAGCAAGAATCGAGAAGCGCGGCCTCCACAGGTCGGCTACATTACTTGCCCATGGAGGCAAAAGCATGATTCAGCGCATGGGGCATACCGCAATCTTCGTCCTAGATCAGGATGTAGCCAAAGATTTTTACGCCAACAAGCTGGGGTTTGAGGTACGCATGGATGAAACCATGCCCAACGGTTTTCGCTGGCTCACCGTGAGCCCCAAGGGTCAAAAAGACCTGCAAATCATTTTGATGAAGGTGATGCCTTCGCCTCAGGAGATCGATCCGCATCGCCAGAAGATCACGGCGCAGGACGTGGAGAGCATCCGCGAGCTGATGAAGAAGGGCGCTTTCGGGGCGGGAGTTTTTGAGACCGCTGACTGCCGCAAAGCATATGAAGAGATGAAGGCGAAGGGCGTTGAGTTTCTTTCACCGCCGAAAGACCAGTTTTATGGCGTGGAGGCCGTCTTCAAGGATCCGTTCGGCAATTGGTTCAGCATGACGCAACCGAAACAAATGGGATGATGCGCCCAGGTTCGCGAGGTCGGTCTCCCCTGCTACACCGCTTGTCCGGCAGCGAATCCTGAGGCCCAGGCCCACTGGAAGTTGAAACCGCCCAGGTGCCCGGTCACGTCAACCACTTCGCCGATCAAGAACAGCCCCGGCACTTTCTTGCTTTCCATGGTCTGGGAGGAAAGCTCACTGGTATCCACTCCGCCGGCGGTGACCTCCGCCTTGGCGTAGCCTTCATCGCCCGAGGGCGTGATGCGCCAGTGATGGAGCTCGCGCTCAAGCTCGGTAATCGCGGTGTTGGTCCAGCGCTCGGGCTGGTGCAGTTCAAGCCAGCGGTCGGCCAGGCGCTGCGGCAACGCGACACGAAGCGCGGCACGCGCAGCGGCAAGATCGCGCCGGCCTCCATCTTGGCTCAGCAACGGCTCCAGCGGCTCTTGTTCCGGCGCGAGATCAAGGCTGATGGCGTCTCCTTGCTTCCAGTACGAAGAGATCTGCAGGATGGCCGGGCCGCTCAACCCGCGATGCGTGATCAGCATCTTCTCGCGAAAACTCTGCCGTCCAAAAGAGGCCGTCACCTCCGCTGAAACTCCGCTCAGATTGCAGTAGTGGGCGCGGTCCTCTTCCCCTAGCACCAGCGGAACCAGCGCGGGACGCGTGGGCACGATGTCGAGTCCGAACTGCCGGGCCAGATCGTAGCCAAATCCGGTAGCGCCGATCTTGGGGATGGAGAGCCCTCCGGTGGCGACGACCAGGGCCGCCGCATGAAAGACGCGCTCGCCGGAGTGGACCATGAAGCCGCTGTTGCGCTCCACTTTTTCTATCTTCATGTTGGTGAAGATGCGCACGCCGGCTCCGTCGCACTCCGCCTGCAGCATGTTCACAATGTCGTAGGCGGAGCGGTCGCAGAAAAGCTGGCCCAGCGTCTTTTCGTGATAGGGAATTTTGTGTTTCTTCACCAGGGCGAGGAAATCCTGCGGGGTATAACGCGCCAGGGCCGATTTGGCGAAATGAGGATTGGCGGAAATGAAGTTCTCCGGGCGGCAATGGATGTTGGTAAAGTTCGCTCGCCCGCCGCCGGAGATCAGGACCTTCTTGCCGATACGCTCGGCGCGTTCGAGCACGGCCACGCGGCGTCGCCGTTTCCCTACCTGCAGTGCGCACATCAGCCCGGCTGCGCCGCCGCCGAGAACGATCACGTCAAAGTCCTGCCGCATACCGTCAGATTAGCCGCGAATGCACGCGAATCAAGATAAAATCATGATTTGAATCGATTCGGGCGTTCTCGCGTTAATTCGCGGCTGGCTTCTCTTTCCGCGATACAATCAAGCCCAGATCACCTGGAAAAACTGGAATTTGACGCAGCCGGGCGAGCAGGTGGTTTTCTCCCGGAAGCGAGGCAGGTGCAGCCATGGGCCTTTGGGGCGTACTGATTGACATTTTGAAGACAGCCGCTTCCCACGCGGCGCCGCATGTGGCCAAAAGCGCGGTGGATATGGCGCGCGAACGTATGGCCGCCAACGACGCGGCCAGGCGCGACGGCGCCAATGCGGAAGAGCTGAGCCAGGCGCTGGCTGCCCTGGACCAGCGCATCATCGCCGCCGAGCAGCGCGCCGCCGCCGCCGAAGAGCAGCTCACCGCCGTGCAGGAGTTCTTTGCCCGCAAGTGGGCGAGCGCCCGCGTGTGGGTCATCGCCCTGCTGGCTTGGAACGCCATGCTCACCGGGCTGTTGATCTATCTTGTCGTCACTCGCAGGTAACGCTGCGCCGAGTGAACCAGAAGTTGCGGAACGGCCAGTTCGCAACTTCCCGGACACTTCTTTATATGCCGGGTGTGTCACGCCGGTGAGATCGCTAGCGAGATGAAGAAGCCGACCAACTGCCATTTGTGGCAAATGGAACATTTGACCCCTGCCGATCTGCATGAGTGCTTTGAGCGGGTGGAGCAGTTCGTTGACGACTCACACCACAGCCGGTCGTTACTCAAATGCCGCAGGTGCGGCCAGCTCTATTTTTATGAATTCTACGAGTGGATCGATTGGGAAGGCGGCAACGATCCCCAGTATCAAACCTACATACCGGTGGATTCACCAGAGGAGATCGATGCCCTGCTAAAGACGAATGAGTTCACCATCCTGAGTTTTTCGCCCCGCTTGCAGAGTGACTTTCCCCGGGACGCCCGGGAGCCGAAGGTATTCTGGATCGGTAGGTAGCATCCAAACAGAAAGAGCTAAGAGCAAGTTACATTCGCGACCCATGGGCGCACTGCCACACCCGGATGCCAGTGGCGAGCGCAAAAGGGGTGTGCGATACTGGTAAATGTGCAGCAGTCATGCGCTGCAGTGACTTAGCAATCAAGGGCCGGGATGGCGGAACTGGCAGACGCAGCGGACTCAAAATCCGCCGAGGTTCACCCCTCGTGGGGGTTCAACTCCCCCTCCCGGCACCAACTACCCCTTTAGCCTTTCTCATCCAACTCCTCCTCCGGCACCGCCTCATGCTTCGCCTCACCGGCTGGAGCGAGCGCAGTCCGCGGTCGTAGCCGTTTAGCTTGCACACCGGCAAAACTAGAAAATCTTCAGTCACGTCCAGTCATAATCGCTGAAAGTGTGGTGGTTGCCACGCAAGCGACAATAACACCATAGTTTGGGTGGGTGTGTTCAAGCCGCCGAGTCTCTCATAGCAGTAAGAGGCTTACCCCGAAAAAAAACGGGGTAGTCTAAACACTGTACAAAACAAAAAGAACGGGTAGAATAACAGCCACTCTATTGATCAGAGGGGGTAAACGTGGATACAGCAGGCTTAATTGCAGAACTGGAAGCAGAACGGGACCGTCTCAACCAGGCCATCGCGGCCCTTCAGGGCACTCGCGGCAGAGCATCCAATGGCCGGCGTGG
This sequence comes from Candidatus Angelobacter sp., assembly GCA_036380095.1. Lineage (GTDB taxonomy): Bacteria > Acidobacteriota > Terriglobia > Terriglobales > Acidobacteriaceae > Angelobacter. Next base: position 3,630 of record DASVFK010000302.1, read on the forward strand.
CCGCCGTCTTTCGGCCGCTGCCCGCAAGCGGATCAGCGACGGCATGAAGCGGAGATGGGCGGCGCGGAAACGGGCTGCAGCGTAGTTTCCTTCCGCTCCCGGAACCTCGCTGCAAGCAACGGCCCTCACTCCGGCTGAGCTTCGCTTTGAATCTCGGTCAGAGGCCAGATGGTTTGCCTAGTCGGGCGCAGAAGATGGAATATGCATCTTGTTCGGTTTTTATTCGCAACCAGAGCAAGGCTAGTGTGGCGGTAGTTGCGTGCCCAGCGCGCCCGGCTATGCAAACACCGGATGGTGAAATCCGGCTCTTGACAGCTGCTTGAGTCTCGCCCGTTGGACACCTGTTTACTCGCGCTTCCCGGCCCGGCCCAACTTAACAATTCTTTTGCCTTCCTAATGGAGAATCAGCCCGTCTTTTGAGATGATATCCAGCAGCATCTCTCGGTGTGCCTGGAGCGGCGAACGCGGAGAGTTCTTGAGCAAAACGGCTTGAATCAGCAACCCTTCTTTTTCCCGTGCAAAGGGCGGTTCCCTCAGGAGAGTTGCGTAACTATAAGAGGACATGGAATGAGCAGCATGAGGAGATTTGCGGTTTGCCTGGCCCTCGGCATGATCGTGAGCGTTGCCCTGCAGGCCCAGCAGCAGCCGCCATCGCCAGCGGCGCCGGCCCAGAGCGGCCAGCGCATTTCCAAAGCGGGAGCCATCAAGTCCATCGACGGGCTTTCCCTGGTGCTCAAGCCCGACTCCGGCCCGGACATCGCTGTGACCCTTACTTCTGACGCTCGTTTGATGCGGCTGGGCCCCGGCCAGACCGATTTGAAGTCAGCCGAGGCCATCACACTGAAGGACGTACAGGTGGGTGATCGCATCCTGGTACGCGGCCAGCCCGGCGCAACGCCGGGCAGCATCCTGGGCTTCAGCGCCGTGATCATGAAACAGTCTGACGTGGCCCAGAAGCAACAGCAGGAACTGCAGGACTGGCAGCGCCGCGGCACCGGCGGGATCGTGAACGCCGTTGACGCCGCGTCCGGCACGCTTGCCGTGGATGTGAACCCCACCCTCAAAGTCACGGTGAAGACTTCTTCCGCCACCAGGTTCCTGCGTTACGCTCCTGACTCGGTGCGGTTTTCTGACGCGCAGAAGAGCTCTCTTGACCAGATCAAGACCGGCGACCAATTGCGGGCGCGCGGGACGCGCAGCGCCGACGGCAAAGAGCTGGCGGCTGAAGAGGTGATCTCAGGCACGTTCCGCAACATCGCCGGCACTATCACCAATGTGGACGCGGCCGCCGGCACGGTCACGGTGAAAGACGTGCTCGCGAAGAGGAACGTCACGGTGAAACTCACCGGCGATTCCATGATGCGTAAATTGCCGGCACAAATGGCGCAGCGGATTGCTTTCTTTTTGAAGGCGCCGGAAGCTGCCCAAGCCGCGGCAGCAGCTGGAACAGGCGGCGCAGGCCCCGCAGCGGGAGGCGCAGGCGGAGGCCGCGCGCCCGACTTTCAGCAGATGATCAGCCGCTTGCCTGCCGTCACCATCGCGGAATTGCAGAAAGACGACGCGGTGATGATTGTTTCGACGCCTGGCGACGGCGGACCGCAAGTCACGGCCATCACGCTGCTGGGCGGCGTGGAGCCGATTATTACCGCTTCGCCCAGCAGCGCCGCGGCCCTTTTGGGTGGGTGGAACCTCTCCGCGCCTTCGGGCGACGCCGGCCCGCAGTAGCATGGAAGGGAATACTTCAGGAGATCCGAAATGAAGCTCTGGCCGAGATGTATTGTCCTGTCTTTTTTCACACTGCTGTTCGCCATGTGCGGCGCTGCCACAGCCGCGGCACAAGCCCAGACCGGACGCCTGCACGGCGAAGTTATCGATCCCACCGGCGCCGTGGTTCCCAACGCGGCCATCACCTTGAAGAGCGAGAGCGGCCAGGCCTTCACCGCCAAGTCAGATGGAATCGGCACTTATACGATCAAGGACCTTCCTCCCGGCACATACACCATCACCGTGGCGGAAAAAGGCTTCAAGCCGTTCACACAACAGGTGGAGATCGCCGCCGGGCAGGAGAAGAAGTTCAACATCACCCTGGTGGTTTACGTAAAGGAAGAGCAGGTGGATGTTGAAGGCGAGGCTGCGCGGGTCAACGTAAACCCTGACAACAACTCGAGCACCGTGGTGATCAGCGGCAAAGACCTGGATGCGCTTTCTGACGATCCGGACGAACTGCAGTCCGAGTTACAGGCGCTGGCCGGGCCTTCTGCGGGACCGAACGGCGGGCAGATCTACATTGATGGCTTTACCGGCGGCCAGCTTCCGCCCAAATCTTCCATCCGCGAGATCCGCATCAACCAGAACCCATTCTCCGCCCAGTACGATCGCATGGGGTTTGGCCGGATCGAGATCCTGACCAAGCCAGGGACGGACAAGGTCCACGGGCAATTCTTCATCAACGACAATCATTCCATTTTTGACGCGCTCAATCCTTTTGCCGCGTCGGAGCCCGACTTCAGCTCCCAAATTTTTAACGGCAACATGGGCGGACCGCTGAGCAAGAAAGCGTCTTACTTTGTGAACGTGGAACGGCGCGATATCAAAGACGCTGCCGTGATCAACCCGGTAGCGTTTGCATCCGCGGGTGTGCCGGTGACGGGCGTGCTGACCCCTCGGGTGCGCACCAACATGAGCTCACGCATCGATTACCAGCTCACCACCAACAACACCCTCACCGCCCGCTACCAGTTCACCCACGATAGGCAGGAAAACAACGGCGTGGGGCAATTCGCTCTGCCATCGCAAGCCTACAACCAGACCAGCACCGAACACACCATCCAGATCAGCGACACGCAGATCCTGAGTCCCCGGGCAGTCAATGAAACTCGCTTTGAGTGGGAACACAACAGCACGGACCAAAACGCCCTGAGCTCGGCGCCCGCGATCAATGTCCTGGGGGTGTTTACCTCCGGCGGCAACCCGATTGGCGCCAGCGCTGTCCAAAGCAACCACATCGAGCTGCAGAACTATGTCTCCATGAACCGCGGCACGCACTTCCTGCGCCTGGGCGGACGGCTGCGGGTCACAGCCCAAGACAACACTTCCAGGGCAAACTTTAACGGCACCTACACGTTCGATTCGCTGGCCGCTTTCCAGGCCAACAGTCCCAGGCAGTTGGTCATCGTCACCGGGACCCCCCTGGTCTCCAACACCTTTGTTGACACCGGGCTCTACGCAGAGGACGACTGGAAGCTACGCCAGAACATGACGTTGAGTTATGGCCTGCGCTTTGAAACGCAGAACGGCATTCATGACCACGGCGACTGGGCCCCCCGTGTGGGCTTTGCCTGGGGCCTGGGCGGCAAGAAGAACGCCCCACCCAAAACCGTGGTCCGCACCGGCTTCGGCATCTTTTATGACCGCTTTGGACAGAACCTGATCCTGCAGGCAGAGCGGCTCAATGGAGTAGCGCAGCAGCAATACGTGATTGTAAATCCTTCGTACCCCAGCCTGCCTTCCTTAAGCAACCTGACAGCAACGCCCAACACCACGTACAGCATCAACCGGGGGCTGCGCGCGCCTTACACGGTGCAAGCCGCCGCGTCTGTGGAGCGCCAGATTACAAAGGCTTCCACCCTCACCGCTACATACCTGCACTCTCAAGGCGTGCATCAGGTCTTTACCATCAATGCCAACGCTCTCATCCTGGGATCCGCCCCGGCTTATCAATACATTTCAGAGGGCGTGTTCCAACAGAACCAGCTCATCGCCAACTTCAACGTGCGCGCGGGGACCAGGCTGACCTTGTTCAGCTATTACGTCCTCAGCTACGCCAACAGCGATGCCGCGGGAGCGGGAAGCTTTCCTTCAAACCCGCTGTTGGGCATCACGGCGGACTACGGGCGCGCGGGATTCGATGTCCGAAACCGCGCGTTCTTCGGTGGCAGCATGGCCTTGCCGCGCGGCTTCCGTGTAAGTCCGTTCATGGTGGTGAATTCCGGCGCGCCCTTTAACATCACCACCGGGAGCGATCTGAACGGCGACTCCATCTTCAACGACCGCCCGTCATTTGCTTCCAGTTCAACGTTGGCGACAAACCTTCGCTCTACTCCCTGGGGCAACTTTGATATCGCGCCAGGAGCAAATGATCCCCGCATTCCGGCGAATTTCGGAAGCAGTCCCGGGCAGTTCACGTTCAACCTGCGCCTGAGCAAGACGTTCGGCCTGGGCCCGAAGCTTGAAACCACAGCCAACAATGGCCAGCAACAGGCGGGCGGACCACAAGCCGGCGGACGCGGGCCCGGTGGTCCTGGAGGCGGGCCGGGCGGTCACGGACCTGGTCCTGGGGGACCTGGTGGTGGAGGCGGCGGACGCGGGCCGGGCGGGGGGCCCATGGGCATGGGTGAGCGTTCCGGTCAGAAGTACAACCTCACCTTCAGCGCCAATGCGCGGAACATCTTCAACAACGTGAACCCGGCGCCGCCGGTAGGTAACTTGAGTTCGCCCAAGTTTGGCCAGTCAACCGCGCTGGCGGGCGGACCGTTCAATACGCAATCGGCCAACCGGCGCATCGACTTCCAGATGATGTTTGCTTTTTAGGAAACCAGCTTATGACGCGGCGCTGGGCTGCAGGTTTGCGGGCAGCGCCTGCACTTTGTTGCTGCCTTCATGGCGTGCGCGTTCCAGAGCGCTCTCTACGCGGTTGATGACTTCGGTCACAATGTCAGCGGGATCAAATTTTTCCTGAAGCACGGCTTCCGCAATGCCTACGCTCATCGGCGGATTGCGGTCTGATCCGGGAAGCTTGATAGGCGCCAGCACTTTGCGCATCTTTTCCACTACCAGGAACGCGTTCTTTTCCGTGGTATCGGAAAGCACCAGCACAATGCCCGTGAGATCGTAGCGCACAGCCACGTCATTTTGGCGAATGTGCGAGGCCAGGCTTTGGCCGATCTGCTGCATCATGTTTTCCACCTGCGCTTCCCCGCTCTCCTTCACCAGCGCGGAAGCCTTGCCAAAGTGCATCAGCATCAGCGTGAGCGGCGTCTGCTGCTGCAGCGAGCGCTGCACCTCGGAGAGCAACACATCGAGGTACGAAGAGCGCTTGAGCAGGCCGGATTTTTCGTCGGTCACGGCCAGGGTCTTCATCAGCGTGCGCAGGCGGGCGTTGGTCACCGCCAGCATCACCTGCTCGGCAATGGTCTTGAGCACCACCAGTTCGGTTTCGCGCCAGTGCCGCGGCGCTGTCTGCTCCAGGATCAGGATGCCGGACTGCTCGCCGGATTCAACCAGCGGCACTGCCACCAGAGACTCGATGCTCAAGGTGTCCACGTGCTCTTTTACCGGAGTGAGTTCCGGGGCGCTGCGCGCGTCGGGCAGGTTCAGCGGCCCTTCGAAGGCAAGCTGTTGCGAAATGCCGATCAGCTTGACGATCGACATCACATCTGACTGCTTGACTCCCGGCGCGCAATACTCGAGCGCCGCCGAAGGCGGCTTGCCGGGCGTGCACAAGCCGGCGACGCAACGGCTGGCGTTGAAGTGGCGGCCAATGTCATTCACCGCCGTGAACAGCACGCTCTTCACGTTGGCCTGGCGATAGAGATTGCGGGTGATCTCGGAGATGCGGGCCAGACTATCGAGCCCGTTTTCTTCGGCAGCAGCAGGGCTGCCGGCTTTGCTCTGCTGCGGCGGCGCAGCCGGTGGCGCAGAAGCGGCTCCACGGGCGTAGGCCGGCGTATACGCCGCGGATGCAAAGAGATGCCGCAGCTTCTGGTTCTTTTCTTCCTCGCGGGGAAAGAGCTGGCTGATGCGTTCAATGCGCTCCAGCGCCTTCGAACGCATGCCGTACTGCAGGTAAATCTCCGCCTGGAGAATAAAGTCTTCCAGCACGGTTGGCTCGGGATCGTCTGCCGCGGACGTGCGCGCAGGCGCCACAGGCGCGGCGGGGCGCTGCGCCGCCTGATGCTCCACGGAAAGGTCCACTTTCTTAAAACGGTTCATGATTCGGTTGTATTGTCCCGGCTCGATCTTGCCCCGCAGCTTTTCCAGACGCTGGCCGTGGCCGGTTTCATAGGGATCAAGCTCAGCGGCGCGGTCCAGGGTCTCGCCGGCTTCGCGGAACCGGCCACCTTCGTAGTAAAGCTGGAACAGCTTGAGCAGCGTGCTGCTGTATTCGTGTTCGCGGTTGGCGGTGTTGAACAACGTGGCCAGGTATTCGCTGAAACCCAGCGCGGGAAGCCGGCGATCGGACATGTCATACATCGCGGTCAGGAACTCGCGCCGCCGGCCGCCGCGGGTCTCGTGGTCCTCGATCTTTTTCGCCAGGGCCAGCGCACCCTGGGCATCGCCGTTGTCCAGGTACGCGCCCACCAGCGCGGCGATCTCTTCCAGTTGGCGCGGATCTTTGGTGAACAGCTCCCAGGCGTAAGGCTCGGCTTCCGCGGGACGGCGCGACGCCATCAGCGCGTGCGCATACAGCTCGCGAATCTCCGGCGTGCTCTGGTAACGCGTGACGATAGGTGTAAGCACGTCAATGCACTCGGGAAGATGGTTGCGCGCGAAAAGTCCGCGAGTATAGAGAAAGACCGCCTGCAGGTTTATGGGGTCAAGGTTGTACGCGCGTTCGTACCACTGGAACCCCGAGCCGGGCGAGGACTCGTCCCGCAGCAGACCTAGCTGGAGAAAATTCAAGGATGCCAGCTTTCCATCGCCCAGCAGTGCGGCTTTTTCTCCGGTACGTTGGTAGTTTTCCGCCGTGGGCAAAAGCTCCACGATCTTTTTCGCCGCCGCCAGCGCCTGGCTGTTCTTGCGCTGCTTCTCAAAACCGTTGAGCGCCGTCTGGTAGGCTTCCACGGCTTCGCGCTTGTCTTTTCTTTCGATGAGCTGGGCGTAGTGGAACGTTTGCAGCGGAGTGGGGACGGCGATCTTGGCCAGCTTCTTGAATGTGACGATGCCCCTGGCCACATCGCCGACCTCGGCTTCCTGCTCGAACAGCGAACTCAGCAGCTGGGCGGCTTCCGGTCCGCGACCCAGGGCCAGGCAAAGATCCGCCGCCGTCTGGCGTACCGGCTCGTTTTTCGGCTCGTCCTCCAGGATGGAGAGATACTCTTCCAGCGCTGCTTCCGGTTTGCCGCGCTGCAGGTACTTTTCCGCTTTGTCGAGTCGCTTGGAGATGTCCGCCATTTAGCAGCCGTTCCTCAGAGTGCTTCCCGGAAAAGGCAGGTCCACGATGCGCCGAAGCTTCAAGGTTAAGCTTCATTCTATGCGGAATCAGCGGCGCGCTCAAATGCTCGCCGCGGCACTTGGGTAATTGACCTTAGTTGCCGCATTTGTGGTAATCTCGCGCGACCATTCCAGTTCACCCATGAGCGATCAGGAACAGGGACTCAAGCGCGAACTGAACGCGCGCCAGATGGCGATGGTGGCCGTGGGCGGCTCCATCGGCACCGGGCTGCTGCTCGGTTCCGGCGCCGCCATCCAGGTGGCCGGACCTGCTGTGGTGATCAGCTTCTTGCTCAGCGCCCTGATCTCCTGGACCGTGGCCATGGCCCTGGGAGAGATGTCCGCCGTCCATCCCGCGGCCGGCTCGTTCGGCGTGTATGCCGAGCTTTACCTCAATCGCTGGGCCGGCTTCGTGGCCCGCTATGGCTACTGGTTTTCCGTGGTAATCGCCATCGGCTCGGAGGTGGTCGCCGCGGCGACTTACATGCGCCAGTGGTATCCCGGTGTTCACCCCGTGGTGTGGATGGTGCTGTTCGGGCTGTTTCTGCTCGCCATCAACCTGTTTTCCGTCGGGCACTATGGGACTTTTGAATACTGGTTCGCCCTGATCAAAGTGGTCACCATCTTCGTCTTCATTTTGGCCGGCGCGGCGTTGCTGGCCGGCGGACGCGTCCAGGCCCAGTATGTGGCCAACGGCGGCTTTGCGCCCAATGGCTGGGTGGCACCGCTCAAGGCCATATCGTTCGGGCTGTACAGCTTTCTCGGCATTGAGATGGTGGCCATTTCGTCGGGCGAGGCGCGGTCCGGCGCTGAGGTGGCGCGCGCCACGCGGCTGGCCTTCACCACTCTGATGTTTGTCTACGTGGGAGCCATGGCCGTGCTGGTGGGCGTGATGCCCTGGCAAAGCGCCGGAGTAAGTGAAAGCCCCTTTGTTACCGTATTCAAATTCGCCGGGGTTCCCGCCGCCGGCTTCATCATGAACTTCGTGGTGCTCACCGCCGCGCTTTCCGGCGCCAACGCCAGCCTTTACGTTACCTCGCGCATGCTGTTTTCTCTGGCGCGCTCGGGTTACGCGCCGCGGCGCATGGGCGAGTTGAACCATCAGGGCGTTCCCATGGGCGCACTGCTGGTTTCAATGCTTGGAATCGTAGGCGCGATCTACCTGCAGCTCCGCGTTCCGGAACATGCCTACCTGTACATCATCAACACGGCGCTGGTGGGGGGGATGATCGCCTGGCTGGTTTCGCTGCTGGCCCACGTGCGCTTCCGCCGGACGGTCCCGCCACAACAGTTGCGTGAACTTGGTTTGCGCTCACCGCTGGGTGCGTTTGGATCGATCTTGGGTTTTGTCGCGGTAGTGGCGGCCGTGACCGGGACCTGGTGGGTACAGCAATCGAGCGTGGCCGCCAAGAGCGCGGTGGTTTACCTGGTGGTGCTGACGGCGGCGTACTGGCTCATAGGACGGAAAGCGCCTGCCACACAAGGCGGCAAGCTAAATAGTTGACGGCAAGATTGTTCCCGGACACAGCACAGGCAAGAGTGCGTGCCACACGGATCTGGTCTGTCCATTTGCGCCACCAAGCCCGCTGCCTTTATCGTGGTTACGCCGCACTGAAGGTCCCGCAACATGGCAAGCAATCCCCCCAGCACGAACGGCAGCGCCTTTGGCCACCCCGGCATTGCGCCCACATGGTCCACCAGTTCGAAAGACGGAGTGGGAACGGCCTACTCCACTTCCAGCCGGATATGGTTCACCGTGGCGCTTGGCATCGTCACGGAAATCTACTACCCCACCATTGACCGGCCGCAGATTCGCGATGCGCAGTTCCTGGTGACCGACGGCTCGACCTTCTTCCTGGAAGAAAAGCGCGATATGACGCATGAGACCGTGCGCCTGGAGTCGCACACACTGGGCTACCGCGTAACCACCTCTGATCCGCAGGGACGCTTCCGCATTGAGAAAGACGTGATCTGCGATCCCCATCAGGCCGCGGTGCTGATCAATGCGCGCCTGGTCCCTGCCGCCGGCTGGGAGCACAAGCTGCGGCTCTACTTCCTGCTGGCGCCGCACCTCGACGTGGGAGGATGGAACAACTCAGCGATGAAAACGGAGGTTGCGGGTTGCAAGATCCTGGTGGCATGGAAAAACCATACTTACCTGGCCCTGGGATGCGATTCCGGGTTCACGCGCGCTTCCTGCGGGTACGTGGGCCAGAGTGACGGCTGGCAGGACCTGCATGACAACCTGAAGATGGACTGGGAATTTGATCGCGCGGAAGACGGCAACGTGGCGCTGATGGGCGAGATCAATCTTTCCCGCAGCAATGAGGTCACGGTGGCCATCGCGTTCGGTGACGGGCTGCACGCCGCCACGGCCGTTCTCAGCCAGTCGCTGGCCGTGCCGTTTGCGCAGCATCGCCAGAAGTTCATGGAGCAGTGGCAGCGCCTCACGGACACGCTCTATGCGCTGGACCACGTCTGCGGCGAGCGCGGCAAGCTCTATCGCACCAGCCGCACGCTGCTGCTGGCGCATGAAGACAAGACGTTTGCCGGCGCGCTGATTGCCTCCGCCACCATTCCCTGGGGCGACGCCATGGGCGACGACGACTTGGGCGGCTACCACCTGGTGTGGGTGCGCGACATGGTCAACAGCGCCACCGCCTTGCTGGCCTCCGGCGACAAGATAACGCCGTTGCGGGCGCTGGTTTATCTGGCCTGCTCGCAGCAGGCGGACGGCGGCTTTCCCCAGAACTTCTGGATTGACGGCACTCCCTACTGGAAAGGCATACAGCTTGACGAAGTGGCCTTCCCCATCATGCTGGCGTGGCGGCTGTGGAAGGCCGCGGCGCTCGAGAAGTTCGACCCCTGGCCCATGGTGAAAGGCGCCGCGCGCTACCTGATCCAGAATGGCCCGGTGACGCAGCAGGAACGCTGGGAAGAAGCCAGCGGATACTCGCCCTCCACGCTGGCGGCGAACATTGCCGCGCTGGTGTGCGCAGCGGATTTTGCCCGCGCGCGCGGCGAACCTCAAGTTGCGCAGTTCATTGAAGACCATGCGGACTACGTGGAGCAGCATGTGGAGCGCTGGACCGTGACCACACAGGGCTCTGTCGTCCCTGGAATCACGCGGCACTACATACGCATTTTGCCGGTGGACATCAACGATCCCGCGGCGCCGGAAGATCCGAACACCGGCATGCTGGTTCTGGCCAACCGTCCTCCGGGCGAGCAGTACCAGTTTCCCGCCAAGGACATTGTGGATGCCGGTTTTCTTGAGTTGGTCCGCTATGGCGTGCGCCCCGCGGGGACCGTGCTGATGGAAGATTCGCTCAAGGTGATTGACAAGCTGCTGAAAGTGGAAACTCCCTTTGGCCCGGTGTGGCGGCGCTATAACAACGATGGCTACGGCCCGCATGCTGACGGAACGCCGTACCAAGGGTGGGGCATCGGGCGCGCCTGGCCGCTGCTGACGGGCGAACGCGCCCATTACGAACTGGCCGCCGGACGCGACGTGAAACCGCTGATCGCAGCGATTGAGAATTTCGCCACCCAGGGCGGCATGCTTCCCGAGCAGGTCTGGGACGCGCCGGACATCCCCGCGGCCTACATGTACTTTGGCAAGTGCGCGGGTTCAGCCACGCCGCTCATGTGGGCGCACGCTGAGTACATCAAGCTGCTGCGCTCAGTGTGCGACCGCCAGGCGTTTGATCTCATTCCGGTGGTAGCAGACCGCTATCTGAACCAGCGTGGACGCAAAGACCTGGAAGTGTGGAAGCCGCGACGCCACGTGCGCCGGATGTCAGCCGGATCAACGCTGCGGGTGACTGCGCCCGGCAGCTTTCACCTGCGCTGGTCGGCCGATGGCGGCAGCACCTTTCGCGAAACCGCTTCGGCAGATAGCGGTTTGGGTCTGGGCTTCGTTGATGTCCAGACCCAGGCAGGCCAGCGCGCGCCCGTGCAGTTCGTTTTCGCCCGGGCAGATGGCGCCCCGCCGGAAGACACCATGTATGTGGTGGAAGTCGATCCTACTGTGCCGTGATAGCAATCCACGTGGGCGAGGTGGCCACGGCGAAGGGCGACCCTTTCACTGGAACAAGTGCGCCCTTGTTGCCGATGCTGAAAGCGCTGATGTCATTGGTCACCGTGTCCGCTACATAGACAGCGGCGCCCGTGGCGGCGATGAAGCCCGGGCCGCGTCCGGCGCTGGCAAAAGGCGATCCGGCTACCGGGGCAAGCGCGCCGGAGTTTGCGTCAATCGCATAGGCGGAAATGTTATTGGCTGCGGTATTGGAAACAAACAGCTCTGAGCCTGAAGGGTCAGTGGCGATGCCGGCGGCCCCTGCCCCCGCGGCAAAGGGCGATCCGTTGACCGGCGCCAGAGCTCCGTTCTGGATGGTGAAGGCCAGCACCGCGTTGTTGGCGGGATCGGTGGCGTAGAGAAACTTCCCGGAGGGATGTACCACAAGGCCCGTGGGCGCAGCCGTAGCGCTCACAACCAGCGGAGCGCCCGCTGGGGCCAGCGAGCCATCAGAGCTGTTCACCGCAAACGCAAAAATCGAGTGCTGGGATGGGCTGGCCACAAAAAGGAAATTGCCTTGCGGAGCCATGGCCATCGCCGTGGGACTGGTAAAACTGCCGTAGGTGGTGGTGGAGCCCGCCCCGTTGCCCGGGGGATTGGTGATCAGCGTCAGGCTGCCGCTGGACGGACTAAGCAAGAAGGCAGTGATGTTGCCTCCAGTCTGGTTCAGCACGTAGACGCGTGGAGAATTGGGGGCCACCACCAGGGCCGCGGGACCTGCGCCGGTGTTGAAGATGTTGGGCGGCGTAACCGGAGGTATCGCGGAGTTCGTGGGAGGCACCGCCAGCTCGCCGTTCCCGGTGTTGATGTTGAGCTGGGTCACCGTATTGCCGGCAAGGTCGGTGATGTACACAAAGTCCCCCGGAGGATGCACCGCCACTGCCGAAGGGCCGGAGCCGGCAGCGAAGTGCGGCGTTCCCAGCGGGGTAATACTGCCGTTGGTGTTAAGGCGAAAAGCGAAGATCTCATTGGTGCCCGGTCCCGCCGTGTACAAAAACGTTTTTTGACCGCTCACACAACCTGTAAGACCGCAAAATATGATGCACAAGGCCAATAACACCCTTGTTTTCATGAATTCTCCTTGCCCCGCATATAAAAAATGTGTGAACAGGATACATGAAAGCGGCTGGAAATCGGAAAGCGGGCAGACGGGAGCAGTCTGAGGTCAGTTGCTCTTGAGAAAGTATCCCTGCTCCAGCGGCAGCTTGCCATCCACTTTAAGGACGCGCACGCGGCTGGTGATGGAGTAGACGTCCACCAGGCCTACGGCGCCGGGAATCGATTCCACGGACTTGAGCAGCTCTTCTTCCGACTTCACAATCACCACGCCAGCGCGATGGCTGGCCAGCAGGTTCATGAATTCCTCAAGCTGCATGTGGTAGAGCTTTTCCAGGGCTGTCTTCATTTCCGGCGTGGAGGGATCGCGCAGCACCAGGACCACGTTGCGACCGTCGGGCCATTTATGATTGTCAAACTTGAACAGCTTGGACAAATCGCCGGCCGTAATTCCGCCCACGTTGTTGCTTTTGTTCACGATCACTGCCAGCTGCTTGGCCTGGCAGGTTGCGGCAAGGCACACTGCGAGCAGGGCGAACGTGATCGTCCGTGGGACTCCCCTGGGCATAGTTGCCAAGGATACGATGTCCAGACCTGGCATGCAAGGTTACATCGGTAATAGATGCTTTGTTTGCATAGAGTTACGGGGCGTCAACGTGCAAACGCTCGCGATTGTTTTAGGATGCTTGCGATAATCCTTTTCGAGCAAAGGAGTCATCATGGCGCAAGCAGACATACGTCAATATGAGGTTCAGGCAGCGTCAACCGGCGTTTTTGGCCGCGTGCTGACGAGCGCGCGCAATCATCACTTCATCGTCGATGGGCCGGTACAGAACGGCTGCCCGGGAGAGGAAGTCACGCCGGCTGAGATTTTTCTTGCCGGGGTGGCCTGCTGCGGAGTGGAGTTGATCCAGGTACTGGCCAAATCGGCGGAGATGTCGCTCAAGTCGGTCAACGTCATCATCCACGGAATGATGGACCGCTCCAAGCCTGTGCGCCCGGACGTTTCGCTGTTTAACTCCGTCCGGCTGGACTTCAAGTTCTCAGGGATCAATGATCAACAGGCAAGCCAGTTGATCGCGTCGTTTAAGGGCAGGTGACCGCTCTACGGCACGGTCGCGGTCGCGACCCCGGAAGTGGTAGTGGAGTACGTGGTGGAAGGGTAGCTGCGAGAGAATTACTTTTTCTTGTGTTAATTCCGCGGGCGTCTAGTCAAGCACTTAGGTGTGGGCTGCACTGCGATTCGCGGTTACAATCGCAGTTTCGGAGGCGGCTCTGGGCGTCGGCTTTCAACTCCTCGCCAAATTCGAGCAAACTTTGAACTCCCCGGATGAAATTCTCCGGGAGATGGAGGTCTGGGTAAAGGAATACGCAGTGGATCTAGTTCCTTCCACCCGGATTGGATTTAGCGACACCTCGCCAACATTGTTCTGCCAACTGCATCCCGCTGCCGAAGACCTGGAGCTGTCCATTCTCGATCTTGACCATTTTGTTGCTTGTGCCAAGACATCCACCGTCGGCCCCGGCTTTCACATTTTTGTGTGTGACATGCTGCACAAGCTGGGCACCAGGTTCAATCTTACCTGGATTACCGACAACGAAGACTATTTTGACGAGGCGGACTATTTCTTCTCAGGGAACCAGGAGCGGGTCTTAGAGGAAATGGCAAACTGGTTAGGTGGGCTCTGTAGATTGTTTTTTGACGGAACCTTTAAGGACGAACCTGGAAACATGCCGACTGCGTTGTGCCTGCGAATGTTCGTCGCTTTTGAGGCGGATGCGCGAGCGGTCACCCCGCTTGGACCGCGCAACCTACCTTGGCTCAAGAAGGTCTCCGAAAACGGGCGCGTTGGGAGTGATTTTTTTGCCTGGTGGAAACCCGGTCTCAATGCCGAATACTTTCTCGGCCGCGCGCTGTCGCGGATGTGGACCGACATAAGGTGGCGCAAGCCGATCAATGACTCTGAGCGTGATGTTCTTGAATATGTGGTCAATTCGCTTGACATCGCCTTCAAGCTGGACGGGAACTTGAGCTACCCCTGGCCAGAGTGGGCCGAGATTCTGGATTTCCTCGAACGAGACGATTCGGAACCTGATTTGGCACGCTCCCGCGCAAATGGCATCCCTACAATTGGCTATCGCCGTAGAAATGTTCGTGTAACGCTGCCCGGCCATTGGATCCTCAACGTGCCCGGTTCACTCAGTGAGTTCGATGCCGACGAGAACGGCGATTTCTCCGCCCAGGATCCGCCCAAGACAATCTGGTTCTCGTCCTGGACCTTCGTAGACAGTCCCGACCAAAGACTTGCTGATGCCCGAGGAGCAATTCTTGACAAAAGCCCTGGCCTGCTGGAAGAACGCGAGGGCTACATTGGCTGGGCCGAGATCGAGGAAAAGCGAGAGGACGATGAAAAGTACTTTGTTCTGACTTCCTCGAACGTCTGCAGAAAGGGCAAGGCCGTGGTCTCGGTAGTCTTTACCGATCCCGAAGACCGGGCGTGGGCAGAGGGAGTGTGGAGGTCTTTGCAGCCCCCGAAAGGGAAGTCGTCAGACGAATGATGCTAGCGCGGCTCCGCAAGCTCCGCGCTAGCCTTCCGCAGAGCGGAACGATCGCTTTGTTTTTCTTCAGGCCGCCCGGTTGTTGTGTGTCGCGCTTAACTATTTAGGCGCATTCAAAATTGCCGATTTCGTCAGCCTAAGCGCGATCCGGCGCAGCTTTCCACGCGGCGCTCCACTCGGCACGGCGCGCAAAGATATAAGCCGCCATGCAGAAGTCGAAGGCCAGACAGAAAATTCCATAGGCAAGCGGGATCGCAGTCAGCCGGCCCGGCTCAAACGCGGAGTAGGCGCCATGGGCCTGGAGTTCGTGCAGCAGGTCCCACAATCCGTGCAGCGGATATCCCAGAATCAAGGCGAAAGGCAGGCGCGCGCCCAGCAGGCCCAAAGCGGCAAACACCAGGACGGCAGTCGTTTCCGCCCGCCACGCCGTCGCCGCGCCAAAATAAGCTGCGAAAGCCAGGTAGAACGCGGCGATCATGATCAGGAACATCGCGTAGAAGATCTGCTCGGCCTTGGGGGCCAGGAACTTCCGGGCGAGGAAGATGGTGCCCGCCGCGGCCAGGAGCCCGATCACGGCGTAGAGGACCACGATCACGAGAAATCCAAGCATGCTGTTTCCCGGGCCCATCGGCGTGCCTCCGTTTCATGGGGTTTGTGTCGTTCCATAATAGCCCTCGGGCCGGATTTCTCTAAGTCCGCTGCGCGATGATTAGTTCGATCCCCTTGAGAACTGATGTGATCGGCAAAGCCCCTATTGTCCGATCTTGGAATGTGGATGAAATTCAATCAACAAGTACAAGATGAACCGACCCAGCTCTCTCCCACAACCGAGACATTTAAGAAATGATTTCTGTTCCTGCAGTTGCGAGCCGCAAGCGGGACAAAACCAACTTCCCCCCGCCGTGTAGCTCGTTCCCACTTTTGGCGGCGTCTCTCCGGCAACGTATTCCCGCAATCTTCTGGCGAGGTCGATAGAAGTAGGCATCTGGCCTCGCTCGCACACGAAAATGCCGCCTTCTTCCCTCATTACGTCACCGCACCTCGGGCAATGCATCAGCTTTCTACCTCACGCGCACCCAGTGCGCCAAAACAACGGGCCGGCTTCCGCCAGCCCGTTATCGTTGGTAATTGTAGCAACCCTTACTCTGCCGCCATTTCCTCGGCTTCACCTTCCTGGCGGAGCAGTTCGAGCGCGCGCTCGGCTTCGGCGTAGGCCTGGCTGACCTCCTCCTGCACCTTCTGCGCAGCCTGTTCGAGTTCCGGCGCCAGGCGCACGTTGCGGTAGTACTCCATGCCTGTGCCTGCCGGGATGAGCCGGCCCACGATCACGTTTTCCTTGAGCCCGCGCAGGTGGTCCACAGCGCCCTGGATGGAGGCTTCTGTGAGCACCCTGGTGGTCTCCTGGAACGAGGCCGCAGAGATGAACGAGTCCGTGGAGAGCGAGGCCTTGGTGATACCGAGCAGCAGCGGACGTCCGGTCGCCGGGCGGCCCCCCTGCGCGATGACCTTTTCGTTTTCTTCGCGGAAGCGGAAGCGATCGACCTGCTGTTCGAGCAGGAAGGTGGTGTCGCCCACGTCTTCCACTTTCACCCAGCGCATCATCTGCCGCACGATCACCTCGATGTGCTTATCCGAGATGTTCACGCCCTGCAACCGGTAGACTTCCTGGATTTCGTTCACCAGGTAAGCCTGCAGTTCCTTTTCGCCGAGCACGGCGAGGATGTCGTGCGGGTTGAGCGGGCCGTCCATGAGGGCTTCGCCCGCCTTCACGCGCTCGCCTTCCTGCACGTTGATGTGAACGCCACGCGGCACCTGGTATTCCTTCTCGGTACCGTTGTCGGCGGTGACGTAGATCTTGCGCTGACCCTTGCTGACTTCGCCGAACTTCACCGTGCCATCGATTTCGCTGATGACGGCGGTTTCACGCGGCTTGCGGGCTTCGAAGAGTTCAACAACGCGCGGCAGACCGCCGGTGATGTCTTTCGTCTTCGTGGTTTCGCGCGGGATCTTGGCGAGCACATCGCCCGGCGTGTCCTCGTCGCCGTCCTGCACCATGAGGTGCGCGCGCGAGGGCATCAGGTAGCGCTTATTACCCTTTCCGCCCTTGACCACGATGGTGGGCTGGCGCTTCTCGTCCGGGGAGTC